>NZ_JBHXQY010000009.1:0-79534 GCF_042716955.1 Nocardiopsis sp. NPDC058631
GCGACCGCTCCCGCAACGTGTGGTGGCTGACTACTCGGCGGAGCCCTCGGTCGACTCCTGGGCCGGAGCCTCGGCGGGGGTCTCGGCGGGGGTCTCGGCGGGGGTCTCGACCGGAGCCTCGGCGGCCGGGGCCTCGGACTCGATCTCGGCCTCGACCTCGGGCTTCGGGGTCTCGGCCGGAGCCTCGGTCAGGTCCTTGTCGACCTCGGGGGTGTCCACGGCCGCGGCCGGAGCGGCCTCGGTCTCGGGCTTGCCCTCCAGGAGCTCGCGCTCCCACTCGGCCAGGGGCTCCTCGGCGGCCTTCTGCTCGCCGGAGCCCTCGGAGGCACCGGAACGGGCCATGAGGCCGTCGGCGACGGCGTCGGCGATCACGCGGGTCAGCAGGCTGACCGAACGGATGGCGTCGTCGTTGCCCGGGATCGGGTAGTCGACCTCGTCCGGGTCACAGTTGGTGTCGAGGATCGCGACGACCGGGATGTTCAGCTTGCGAGCCTCGCTGATCGCGATGTGCTCCTTCTTGGTGTCCACGATCCACACCGCGCTGGGCACGCGGGACATGTCGCGGATACCGCCGAGGGTGCGCTCCAGCTTCTCCTTCTCACGGCGAAGGTTGAGAAGCTCCTTCTTGGTGAGCGCGGAGCCGGCGACGTCGTCGAAGTCGATCTCCTCCAGCTCCTTGAGGCGCTGGAGCCGCTTGTGCACGGTGGAGAAGTTGGTGAGCATTCCGCCCAGCCACCGCTGGTTGACGAAGGGCATGCCAACACGACGAGCCTGCTCGTCGATGGCCTCCTGCGCCTGCTTCTTGGTTCCGACGAACAGGACGGTGCCGCCGTGGGCGACCGTCTGCTTGACGAACTCGTAGGCGCGGTCGATGTGCGCCAGCGACTTCTGGAGGTCGATGATGTAGATGCCATTGCGCTCCGTCAGGATGAAGCGCTTCATCTTCGGGTTCCAGCGACGGGTCTGGTGCCCGAAGTGGACGCCGCTCTCCAGGAGCTGGCGAGTCGTCACGACTGTGGCCATGACTGGTCCTCTCTTGCGGTGGCGGAGAGGGGTTCTCCGCCGTCGGTTGTGCCTGACGCCCCGACCGCACCGCCATCCCGCCGTAGCGGGGTGGACCGTAGGTACGACCCCTCCCTGAGGAGGCGCGTGGACGTGCGTATTGTGGATTGGCCCAGAGGGCCACGGACGATTCTATCCTCCGTCGGACACACACCGGACCTGTGCTGCGCCTACGAGTGACCCCGTCCCCTCGTCCGGCGCCCCGGCACCGGGGTTGTCCACAGTTTCCGACACGCTCTGGCGGGCTTCACCCGTCCCCCGGATCCTGGAGGCATGGACCTCTCCCGCCTCGTGCTCCCGCCCCTGCTCGCTCTCCTCCTGGCACTCCCCTCCTCCCTTGCACACGCCTCGGGGAACACCGACTGGCGCTGGCCGGTGGGCCCTCCCGCCGAGGTACTGCGCCCGTTCGACCCTCCCGAGCAGCGCTGGCTTCCGGGGCATCTGGGCGCGGACCTGGCCGCCGATCCCGGCCAGGAGGTGTACGCGGCCGGTTCCGGGCGGGTGCGCTTCGTCGGCACGGTGGCCGGAACGCCGCTGGTCAGCGTCGCCCACGGGGACCTGCGCACCACCTACCTGCCGGTGGAGTCCGACCTGGCCCGGGGCGACCCGGTCGCCGCCGGCGACCTCCTCGGCACCCTGGCCGGTGAC
This sequence comes from Nocardiopsis sp. NPDC058631, assembly GCF_042716955.1. Classification (NCBI taxonomy): domain Bacteria; kingdom Bacillati; phylum Actinomycetota; class Actinomycetes; order Streptosporangiales; family Nocardiopsidaceae; genus Nocardiopsis; species Nocardiopsis sp. NPDC058631. Next base: position 1,711 of record NZ_JBHXQY010000009.1, read on the forward strand.
CCGCTCCACTGCCGCGACCGCCCCTGCCTGCACTGGGGCCTTCTCCGCGGCGGCGACTACCTGGACCCCCTCGGCCTCCTCGGCCTCGGCGAGGTCCGCCTCCTCCCCCTCGGCCCGCCCCGTGAGCCCGCAATGACCGTGCGTTCGATAATCTCCCAGAGAAGATTGATTCCCCTTCTTCCATTACCCCTCTGATCAGGCAATTTGCCTGACGGAAAAACCCAGGGAACGAACAGGAGACGCGCCTTGTCCGGACACGAGGTCGGGGTCAACGCCTACGACGCCTATGGCGCGGGAAGCGACGCCGAGGCCTACGCAAGCGGGTTCGTCGGCTTGGGCGAGGACTTCAACGAAACCCTTCTCGCCGCCAAGGCGGCTTGTGACCACGACCCGAAGGTGACGGGGTGGTCGGCGTATGGGGAGGAACAGGCGGAGGCGATGGCCAAGGTGGCGAACCACGGCATCGCCCTCTCGGAGAACGTTCAGGCAGGAGCATCTGAGGCGTCTTCGACCGATGAGCAGAGCAGCGCGGAGTTCCTGGCGGGCGACGGCTCGCTGAGCCGTCCCCTGAACGTCCATCGGTAGACCCCACCACTAAGGACACGATGAACTTCTCCCCCGAAGAATGCGACGTAGACACTGGCACGCTTGACAGCGTCGCCGATGACATGCTGAACCTCGTCTCCCGTATCACCGGAAAGTCCGGGGATCTGGAGTCGCTTTTCAACGACTCCGCCAAGGAGTTCTCCGATCTCGTCGCCTCCGACATCCTCTCCACCGCAACAGAGAACCAGACCGCCTGGATGGACGCTCTAGCCGCCTGCTTCCACGTGTGGGGAGTCGTCACCAAGTGGCGGGGCGAGGTCGACCGATACGAGCAGAACATCGACGGGCTTCGCGAGGAGTGGGAGTCGGCGGTAGGCAACAACTTTGGTTACGACGCCCCTGACAACTACGCCATCGTCGAGGCCCAGCGGTGGAAGGCCGAAGAGCTGAACGGCCGGGCGGAGACCTACTGGACCACCTTGGAGGGGCAGTCCGAGGACAACTCATCGAACCTGGCGGGCGGACCATCCGTGAGCAGCCTCCGGGAACTGATCGACGCGGGCGTCCTGGGCTTCGCGGCCTACAACTCGACCCGGCAGATCATGTACTACCCCACCACCGAGGGCAACGGAGAGGAGCACGCGGAGGAGCTACTCGAATACATCGAGGGCGGCAAGGAACCGGACGCGCACTACTACCATCTGCTGGCGCAGTTGGCCGCGATCAACGCCCTCTCTCTTGACGGACAGCGCAACGGTGACAAACTGCGCCCCGACCAGATCGACTACCTGGAGGACTTCTACACCGCCTTGGAAGACCAGTCCGAGGACGGCACGGTCACCAGTGTGGTTAATGCCGTCCAGCAGGGCGATCTCCCGGACAGCAACCAAGACGAACTGATGGAGGCCCTGGGCGGCGGGATCCTAGCCCTGTCCGACGGGAGCCTGGGCGGAGGCTACGACCGTCTTCCAGAGAGCGTCCGCATGCTGGTCGAAGGCCCCAGTGACTACTGGGAACCCGAGTACACGGGACGTGACTACCACCAGGACACCGAAGGCAACCTGAACAACAATTGGGCCAGGCACGCGGGCCTGCTGGCCGACCTACTCCAGAGCGCTCCCAGCTTGGAAGGACAACCCATGCAGGGCGGCACGGGGTTCTCCGCCCACCTGACCGTCACCGTCAGTGAGGCTTTGGGGCTGCACTACAACAACGATGCGAGCCACGACGAGGCGCTGCAGTCCCTCCTGGACGTCTCGACACGCAACCCTGAAGCGAACGCCGTGCTCTTCACCGGGGACACTACGAACGACAGACCCTACTCCCACCCCAATTTCGGTGATATCGAACTCGGCGACGTACTCCAAAACCTCTACCAGCATGACTGGGACGATGACGGCGAAGCCGTCGGCCAGATGACCGACTGGATCTCCGAATACGCGAACAGCGACGACCCGGACCAGCGCGAACTCGCGGGAGAATCAACGGCCGATCTCATCGAGGCCATCGCTGGCGACAACGAGCTCTACCTCGAACTTATCGGCGTCGAGATGGAAGAGGACGAAGGAAAGTTTGTAGTCACAAACAACGACGACCCGAAAGTCTCTTTCACTGAACTCAATCCAGGAATAGCCGAGTCCTTCTTCGAAGTTTTCCACACCTACATCGAGGACTTCGGAGGGGAGACCGACGGGGTCTACGAATACAGACCAGGCGAGCGTGACCTGAACCTACCCCTGGAGGCCCGCACAAGGTTCATGCAATACATCGCCAGTGACGATGATTCAGCCGTGCGCATGATCGCTTCCGTCGAAGGTCAACAGATGTCGAATCTCAGCTTCGACAATCTCAACTCGGACAGCAAATTCACTGCGGGAGCTGAGAACGGCACTCTCCAAGGACTCCTCGACTCAGCCCTTCAGAACGAGGCGATGAACAGGACCGCCAATGAGAATGAGGCCGCCGAATCCACCGCTGAACGGCAACGAAAATCAGCGATGCTGGTCACCGACATCGCCCTTGGCGTCGCCAAGATACCTGCCTCCACGCACCCCGCCAGCGCCATCGGAGCCGAAATCCTCGCGGCCACCATCAAGGACGGGATTCAGACCCAGGTGAACGAGGATTTCCAAGCAGAGATCGGAGACTTCGCGGAAGCACGAGGAGACAGTTATACTCCGGAAGACGACGTCCGGCGAAACGCCTCGCTCTACCTTCTTAGCCAACTCGTCGATTCAGAGCAATCCAATCTCGAACTGAGCGATATCGATGAAATCGCCATCACGGAGAGCAGCGATGGCACGAGGCGGGTTGCTTCCGATATTCACGAGATTTACTCCCGAAGCCTGTCCACAATGGACGGAAGAATCGACTCCGACCTTAGGGAGAACGAGATCATCCTGAACCAGGAAGAGATGAGAGATAGCCCCGGAGCCACACCGGAAACCATAACTGCATACGATTTTGTCACAACATACACTCGCAGCCATCGGGAACAATACGAAGAAATTACCGATAACTACCGATCACGAACTCCACAGGAGATTGCTGAGATGATCGGCCAGTGACCCCGAACCTGTCCGCACTCAGACACGACAAGAGCACCGACGCATGAGCGATGATCCTGCCAACACCACAGAATCAGCTTTCCAACCCCATCAGCAAGGCCCGCGTTTCCAACCGGCAATATTACTGAACCTGGGCATCGCGGTGATCGGCCTGATCTCCATGATTCTGCTTCTCGCAACGCCCTCCACCCGCTTCCAGGATGCCGAGAACCCCGTGGACTGTCGTCCTGTCGCGGAGTGGGGTCTCACCCCTGGTGACACCGACTTCGACAGCGACCGTCCTGGAGAAGTGATCCGAGACTCCTGCGACCGGAACCGACAGGACAGACTCGCGACGGCGGTGATCATTGCGGTGCCGACGGCGATCGCCGGGTCGGTGGGGATGACGGCGCTGGTATTCCGACGTCAACTGTCCGGGCCGAAGGCGAAGGAGCCCGAGCCGGAAGGCTGATCAAGCCCGGGGGTGGGCCTGGCGGTAGGTGTCGCGCAGGCGCTCCACGGACACGTGCGTGTAGATCTGCGTGCTGCGCGGGCTCGCGTGGCCCAAAAACTCCTGCACGCTGCGCAGGTCGGCGCCGCCGTTGAGCAGATGTGTGGCGGCGCTGTGCCGTAGTCCGTGCGGGGCGCCGTCCGCGCCGGCGGCGCGCAGGTACGCGTGCACGTCCTCGCGTGCCTGGCGCACCCCCAGGCGACCGCCGCGCGCGCCGACGAACAGCGCCGCGCCGCTGGCCGGGGCGGCCATCTCCGGGCGGCCTGCGGACAGCCAGGCGTCGAGGGCGTCCAACGCCGGAGCACCCACGGGGACGGTGCGCTCCTTCGCCCCCTTGCCGAGCACGCGCACGGTGTCGCGTTCGCGGTCCACGTCGGCCAGGTCCAGAGCGCACAGCTCCGCGACGCGCACCCCGGTGGCGTACAGCACCTCCACCACCGCGTGGCGGCGCAGGTCCGACGGTGAGTCCCCGGAGGGCCGGGAGAGCACCGTGGCGGCCTGCCCCTCGTCCAGCACCGTCGGCAGCGACCGCTGCTGGGAGGGGCCCGACAGGCGGGGACCCGGATCGGCGGCCAGCACCCCCTCGCGGTGCAGAAACCGGGTGAGGGCGCGTACGGCCGCCACGCGGCGGGAGACGGTGGCACGGCCGGCACCCGCGTCGCGCGCCCGGGACAGCCACCCGCGCACCAGGAGCACGTCCAGGTCCTCGACCCGGTACCCGTTCTCCTCAAGGAAGGCCAGGAGGGAGCGCAGGTCGGCGAGGTACCCGCGCACGGTGTGGGGCGAGCGGCCCAACTCACCGGACAGGTACGCGGCGAAGCGGTCCAGCACGCTCATGTGCGGGGCAGGCACGCGACGCCCTCGATCTCCACGAGGTACCTCGGGTTGACCAGGCCGCTCACCTCCACCAGGGTGCCGGCCGGACGGTGCTCGCCGGGGAGGCAGTCGACCAGGGCGCTGCGGAACTCGTCCAGGTCGGCGATGTGGCGGAGGAAGTAGGTGAGCTTGACGAGGTGGCCCAGATCCGCCCCGTGGGGGGCCAGGACGCGCTCCATGTTGCGGAAGACCTGACGGGTCTGGCCCTCCACGTCTCCGGCGACGTCCCCGTCGGGGGCCTCGGGGGTCTGCCCGGACACGAACAGCAGCGGGCCGTCCGCGAGCACGACATCACTGTACGGTTTGGCCATGGCGGAACCCTACCCGTCATCGCGCCCGCCTATCCGCGCCCCGTGGTCCGCTCGGCGACCACCTCCTCCCGTCATCGGTGCGGCAGCCGCCAGCCGGAGCTACAGCGCTCCACCAGACCCGCGGCCGCCAGCAGGCCCAGTGCCCGCATCGCCACGTCCAGGGACGTCCCGCTCTCCACGGCGATCACCGCGGGCCCGGTCCCGGACCGGCCCACCGCGTCGAGCACCCGGGCGCTCTCCGCGTCGAGGTGGGCCGACACCCTCAGCGGTCCGCTCACCGGAGGGAGCTCCCCCACCGCCCCGACCTGCACGACGACGTCGTCGGCGCAGGTAACACAACCCGCCTGCCAGTCGCGGAGCAGGACGTGGCACCCCACCGACATGGCGGAGGTGACCGGACCGGGCACGGCCATGAGCACCCGGTGGAGTTCGACGGCGTGTGAGGCGGTGTTGAGGGCGCCGCTGCGCCTGCCCGCCTCCACGACCACCGTCCCCGGGGTGAGCGCCGCGATCAGCCGGTTACGGATCAGGAAGTCCTTGGCCCGGGGCGTGGTGCCGACCGGCCGCTCACTCACCAGCACCCCGGTCCGGGAGACGTCCGCGAACAGACCCGCGTGTCCGCGCGGGTAGTCCACGTCCAGTCCGCAGGCCAGCACCACCACCGTGCTCCCGTTGGCGTGGGCGGCCCGGTGGGCGGCGCCGTCGATTCCGTAGGCTCCGCCGGAGACCACGACCACGGCCTGTTCGGCCAGCTCGTAGGCCATCTCCGCCGCCACGTGCTCCCCGTAGGCGGTGGCCGAGCGCGCACCCACCACGGCGACAGAGCGCAGGCACAGGTTGCGCAGGTCCCCGCCGCCGCGCACCCACAACCCGTGGGAACGGCGCCCGCCGGGCAGGTCCAGTCCGTCCAGCCGACCGGGCCACTCGGGATCGTCCGGGGCGACGAACCTGATCCCGGCCGCCGCGGACGCACCCAACAGCGCCTCGGGGTCGACACGCGCGGCGGTGGCGCTCCAGCCCTCCCACCGGCGGCGCAGCCGGTCCCACGCCTCCGGGGAGGGGTCCGCGTCCTCCTCCGGGAGCACGTGCGGCGGAGGCTCCCCCGCCACCAGAGCCGACCAGACCCTGGCCGCGCCGTGCTCGGCGAGCATCGCCCCCAACCAGAGGTCCCCCGGCGGCGCCACCACCGTCAGGCAGGCCCGTGCCCTGGCCTCGGCCTCCCCCTCCACGTCCCGTACGGTCACCGCGCTCCCCCTCCACCCGCTCCGCTCCGACCTGCCGGGCCCACCCGGCCCACCGCCCCGCGCCGGGGCCGACGCCCGCCCCCGGTCCGCCTCACCACGCCCGTCCCGACCACAGCGCGAAGGCGTAGGCGGTCTCCTCCTCCCCCGGGCGTTCCCGCTCGGCGAGGTCGGCCAGCGTCCACGCGACCCGCAGGGCCCGGTCGACTCCCCGGGCGCTGATCTGCCCGGCGTCCATCGCCCTCCCGAGCACCCGCAGAGCGGCGGGCTCCACGGGGAAATCCCGGCGCAGACGCGCCCCGGGGACCGCCGCGTTGGTCGTCCAGGGGGTGTGCGCGAGCCGCCCGCGAGCACGGGCCCTGGCCTGCTCCACCCTGGCCGCCACCACGGCCGAGGACTCCGCGAACGCACGGTCGGCGAGCAGTTCGGCCCGTGTCACCGGTTGCAGCTCGACCTTGAGGTCGATCCGGTCCAGTAGCGGGCCCGAGAGCCGTGAGAAGTACCGGCGCCTCTCGCCCGGCGGGCAGGTGCACATGCTGCCCGGCCTGGCGCAGGGGCAGGGGTTGGCGGCCATCACCAGTTGGAACCGGGCGGGGAAGGTCACGGTGGCGGAGGCGCGGGCGAGCACCACCTCCCCGCGCTCCAGCGGCTCGCGCAGGGAGTCCAGCACCCCCCGTGCGAACTGCGGGGCCTCGTCGACGAACAGCACTCCCCGGTGGGCCTTGGACACCCACCCCGGTCCGGGAAACCCGCTGCCCCCGCCGATGATCGACGCCCGGGAGGACGTGTGGTGGGGGGCGGCGAACGGAGGCCGGGTGACCAGGGGCGTGCCCCGGGGCAGCATCCCCGCGACCGAGTGGATGGCGGTGGCCTCCAACGCCTCGGCGGGACTCAGGCTTGGCAGGACGGTGGGCAGGCGTTCGGCGAGCAGGCTCTTGCCCGTTCCCGGGGAGCCCAGCATCATGAGGTTGTGCCCTCCCGCCGCGGCGACCTCCACCGCCCGGCGCGCCACCGGCTGGCCGAGCACGTCCGCCAGGTCCGGGCCGGGGTCACCCGACCGGCGGGCCCGGGGCTCCTCCGGCCCGGCGGCCTCCTCCGGGAGGTGCTCGCCGCGCAGCCACCGGCACAGGTCCGCCAGGCTGCCCACCGCCCTCACCTCGACGTCGGGCACCAGCCCGGCCTCGGCCGCGTTGCCACGCGCGACGACGAACCCGCGGTACCCCTGGCCGGTCGCCGACACCATCGCCGGAAGCACGCCGAGCACCGGGCGGGCACGCCCGTCCAGTCCGAGTTCGCCGATCAGGACGGTGCCCTCCAACCGGTCCTGGGGCACCGCGCCCGTGGCGCACAGCAGGGCAGCGGCGATGGCGAGGTCGAAGAGGCTGCCCGCCTTGGGGAGGCTGGCCGGGGAGAGGCTGATGGTGATCTGGCCGCTGGGCCACTCCTCCCCGCTGTTGGCCACGGCCGCACGGATACGGTCACGGGCCTCACGCAGGGCGGCGTCGGGCAGCCCCACCAGGGTCACCCCGGGGTCACCGCCGCCCAGGTGCACCTCCACCTCGACGATGTGGCCCTGGACCCCCAGAAGGGTGATGCAGTGGGTGCGGGCGAGCGTCATCACGTCATCCCCCGCTCGTGGGAGACGAACACGCGTCCTCCGGTGACGAGGACGCAGACGCCGTCCACACGCAGCGGCCGGGCCGGAACCCGGTGCAGGGCCGCCCACTCCCGCCCCAGCCGGCGCAGACGGCGCCGTTTGTCGGGGGTGATGGCGTCCACGGGGTGGCCGTACCGCACGGAGGTCCGCGTCTTGACCTCGGCGACGACCAGGGTCGGGCCGTCGCGGGCCACGATGTCGATCTCCCCCGCCGGTGACCGCCAGTTGCGGGCCACCACCCGCATACCGGCCCGTCGCAGGAAGACCGCGGCGAGGTCCTCGCCCCGGCCGCCCAGGGTCCTGCGGTACTCGGCCCACCTGTCCACGGTCGACCACCTCCCGTTACCACGGTGGGTGATCGCCGCCCGGTGCGCCAGGGGGAGTTCTTTCCTGTGGACAACCCGTCCACGGTTCCCGGAGCCAGACCACCGGTGGGACGACACGCCGTCCCCCGGCGGACGCGGCGGCCCCTGTGGGACGGCGGGGCCGGGTCAGGGAAGCTCGGGGCCTCCGCGGCCGCCGCCGTCCGCGGGAGGCAGCTCCAGATCGGACTTCTGGATCTCCTCGACGTTGACGTCCTTGAACGTCACCACGCGCACGTTGCGGACGAACCGGGCCGGGCGGTACATGTCCCAGACCCAGGCGTCCTCCATCACGACCTCGAAGTACATCTCCCCGTTGTCGGTCGAACGCGGCTGGAGGTCGACGTTGTTGGTCAGGTAGAACCTGCGCTCGGTCTCCACGACGTAGCTGAACAGACCGACGACGTCCCGGTACTCGCGATAGAGCTGGAGCTCCATCTCGGCCTCGTACTTCTCCAGGTCCTCAGAACTCATCCACGCGCTCGCTTTCGTCGCACTCTCCGGTCGTGGTGTGCCGGTCTCCTCATCACGTGTACACCGCCACCGCCCCGGTTGTTCCCTCCGTGGGGCGCCCCACGCACGAGGGGGCATCAGGACGATCCGAGATCCATCATGCGTCACGGAACGGACTTCTGGGCCCCGCCGAGCAGATTTCCTTCGACGGATCGGTCACCGGAAGCCTCCGGAGGTCCCGGTCCGTCTTCGGACCGGGCTCCGTCACGGTGTCACCCGTCCGCGCCGTCGAGGGCCTCGAAGCTCTCGGGGACGCCCAGGCCGCCGGCCTGGTTGAACGGCCAGATGATGACGAACGCCCGGCCGACCACGTGGTCGATCGGGACGGCGCCGCCGCCGGGGTTGTTCTGGTTGAGGCGGGAGTCGTAGGAGATCGCCCGGTGGTCCCCCATCAACCACAGGTGCCCCTCGGGCACCTCGATCGGGCCGAACTCGGTGTGGCTGGCCACACTGCCCGGGTACAGGTAGGCGTCCTCCTCCAGGGGGACGCCGTTGACCAGGACGCGGTTCTGCTCGTCACAGCACTCCACGGTGTCGCCGGGAAGCCCGATGACCCGTTTGATGTACTCCTTGCCCGAGGGGGCGGTGCCCAACTGCTGCTGCACCCAGGTGAAGGCGCCCGCGACGGGGTTGGTCGGCTCGGGGGTGACCACGGTGTTCGGATCGTCCCACGACCCGTTGCCGTTGAAGACGACCACCTCGCCGCGCTCGATGTCGCGGATCTGGTAGACGACCTTGTTGACGAGCACCCGGTCGCCGACGAGCAGTGTGTTCTCCATCGACGTGGAGGGGATGTAGAACGCCTGCATCACCCAGGTCCTGATCACGAACGCCAACACCACGGCGACCACGATCAGGATGGGGAGTTCCTTCCAGAACGACCCCTTCTTCTCAGCGCTCTGGGACTTGCTCATCTCGGCGTCCGCCTTCTCCTCCGGCTCCTGGCCAACGGCTTCGGAGACACCACTGGCTCCCGGGTCCTCAGGGACTCGGGAGCCAGTGGCGGAGCTTCGCTCCTCCGGGCCGGGCCGGGCGGAATCCTCGTCCTGGACCCCGTCCGCGCCGGGGTCCCTCTCGTCTTTGTTCATCGAGCCGAAGCCTATCCTGCCTCCCACTCGGGAGGAGGTCGGTTCGGCTCCGAAAGAGAGCGGAAGACTACTTGGAGACGGGCTCGCGGCGCTCGCGGATGCGTGCGGCCTTCCCGCGCAGGTCGCGCAGGTAGTACAGCTTGGCGCGACGCACGCGGCCGCGGGCGGCGACCTCGTACTTGTCGACGGCCGGGGTGTGGATCGGGAACGTACGCTCCACGCCCACGCCGTAGCTCACCTTGCGGATGGTGAAGGTCTCGCGGTTGCCCGAACCCTGGCGGCGGATGACGACGCCCTTGAAGACCTGGACACGGGTGCGGGTGCCCTCCGTCACGCGGACGTGGACGTTGAGCGTGTCACCCGGACGGAACTCGGGGACGTCGGTGCGGAGCTGAGCCTTCTCGAGCTCCTGGATGGCGGTGTGCATCTCGCGATTCCTCATCGGTAGCGCTCCGCGCCCAGTCCCCGGCGTGGTGCGGGAAGGGGGGCGCGGGCGAGGGCCCGTACGGGTCTGGACATTCGAACCACCCGGTGACCGTCACAGAGGCCGACGTCGTACCGCCGGCATGCGGATGCCATGGGTCACCAAGGGGGAACCCACCCAGTTTGCCACATGTCAGGTGGCTTCCCGAACCGCTTCCTCGGCGAGGACCTCCCGGTCACGCCGGTCGAGGTACCCCTCCGGCATCGCGTCGACGAGGTCGGGCCGGTTGCGCGCGGTCTTGCGGAGCGCCTGGTCACGGCGCCAGCGGTCCACCGCCCCGTGGTTGCCGGACAGCAGCACCGGCGGCACCTCCTGGTCCCGCCAGGTGACGGGCTTGGTGTACACCGCCCCCTCCACCAGGTTCTCCATGCCGCCGGAGGCGAAGGAGTCCTGGACCGCCGACTCGGTGTTGCCGAGAACACCCGGCAGCAGCCGCGTGATCGCCTCGACCATCACCAGCGTCGCGGACTCGCCCCCGTTGAGCACATAGTCGCCGATGCTGATCTCCTCGACCGGCATCCGCAGTACGGCGTCCGCGGCCACCCGGGAGTCGATGCCCTCATAGCGCCCGCACCCGAAGACCAGCCGTTCCTCTCCGGCCAGGCGTTCGGCGTCGGCCTGCCGGAAGGGGCGGCCGCTGGGGGTGGGCAGGATCAGCCGCGCCGGAGCGCCCTCCACGACCTCGTCGAGCGCCTCCCCCCAGGGTTCGGGCTTCATGACCATGCCCGGGCCTCCCCCGTAGGGGGTGTCGTCCACGGTGTTGTGCCGGTCGTGGGTCCAGGAGCGCAGGTCGTGGACCCGTACGTCGAGCAGCCCCGAGGCGCGGGCCCTGCCGATCAGGGACAGGTCCAGCGGGGCGAAGTAGTCGGGGAAGATGCTGATGATGTCGATGCGCACGGGGCGCCCTTCAGTCGGCGAGGTCGAGCAGGCCGGGCGGGGGGTCGATGACGATCCGGCCCCCGGCCACGTCGACCTCGGGGACCAGGGCGGCGACGAAGGGCACCAGCACCTCGCCGCCCTCGGGCGTGGCGACGACCAGAACGTCCTGTGCGTGGTGGAGCACGTCGCCGACCGTACCGACGGCATCGCCCCCGGTGGTCACTGCGGCCAGTCCGATGAGTTCGTGGTCGTGGAACTCGTCCGGGTCGTCCAGGGGGGCGATGTCCTGGGAGTCCACGAACAGGAGGGTGCCGCGCAGCGCCTCGGCGGAGTCGCGGTCGGCGATCCCCCGGAAGCGCACCAGCAGCCGGTCACTGTGGCGGCGGCTGGACGCGATGGTGAGCGGCCCGGCCGCCGCCGGGTCGGTGGCCATCTCGGTGCCGTCGGCGAAACGGGCCGCGGGGTCGTCCGTCCGGACGTCGACGGCGACGTCGCCCCGGATACCGTGCGCGCGGCCGATCCGGCCCACAACGAGTCGCATGGGAGGTTCCGTCCTTCCGCCCGTCCCACCTGGAGACGGGAAAACTGTGCCCGGGGCACGCTGCCCCGGGCACAACTACGGGGCGCCGACCGTTGTGGTCGGCGCCCCAAGAGGCGCGTCAGCGCACTTCGTGCAGGTCCAGCAGGTCCACGCGGACGTAGCGGCCCCCGGCGAGGGAGCCGATGACGGTCCGCAGGGCCTTGGCGGTGCGGCCGTTGCGGCCGATCACCTTGCCGAGATCGTCGGGATGGACCCGGACCTCCAGGACTTTGCCCTTGCGGAGCCGCTTGGCTCTCACCTGGACTTCGTCGGAGTTCGCAACGATCCCCTTCACGAGGTGCTCAAGCGCCTCTTCCAGCACGTCAGGCCTCGCCCTCGGACTTCTCGGCCTCGGCGGTCTCGGCGGGCTTGTCAGCCGCCTTCTCCACCTTCTCGGTCTTCTTCTCGGTCTTCTTGGCCTTGGTCTTGCCCTCGCCACCGGGGAGCACGAGCTCCTTCAGCGCGGCCTGGAAGGCGGCTTCCTTGGCCTCGGGGTCCTTGGCCTCGGCGACCTGGAGCGGAGCCGGGGCGGGCAGGCCCTTGAACTTCTGCCAGTCGCCGGTCTTGCGCAGGAGGACCTTGACCGCGTCGGAGGGCTGGGCCCCCACGGACAGCCAGTACTGCGCCCGCTCGGAGTCGACCTCGATGAGGCTCGGGTGCTCCTTGGGGTGGTACTTGCCGATCTCCTCGATCGCCTTGCCGTCACGCTTGGTGCGGGCGTCGGCGACGATGATGCGGTACTGGGGCGTACGGATCTTGCCCATGCGCTTGAGCTTCAGTTTGACAGCCACTGGAGTGGTCTTCTCCCGATGAACGGTGTTCGGCGCCCGGCAGCGAAACCACGTGGGGTTGCAGTACCCGCCTAGGCAAGACGTGGGTGGCGGGTTAGTTAGAGGGCTGACCCGTCCACCGTTAGTCGACTACTCATTGTGCCAGACGCGAGCGCGTTCCTCGGCCAGGACACCGGCCCCCGCGTGGTGTCACCGCGACGAACGGCCCGCCCCCGCTCGGGGGACGGGCCGCGTGTGGCCTTCGCTACTGTTTGGGCAGCTTGAAGTTCGACAGGTCCGGCATGTTGGGTCCGCCGAAACCGGGCGGGAGCGTGGGCTGCCCGCCGCCTCCGCCGAGGCCCGGGGGCAGCTGCGGCATCTGCTGGCCGCCCTCCTCCTGGCGCTTCTGGCGTTCGGCCGCGCGGTCGGCCTCCTGCTGGCGGGCCTTCATCGGGTTGCCGCTGCGCTGCTTGCCCTTCTTCGCCTTCTTGGACTGGGCCTTGGCCTTCTTGCGGTTGCCACCGCCCACACCGGGCATCCCGGGCATGCCCGGCATCCCGCCGTTCTTCATCTTGCGCATCATCTTCTGCGCCTCGAAGAAGCGGGTGACCAGGCCGTTGACGTCGCTGACCTGGGTACCCGAGCCGTTGGCGATGCGCAGGCGGCGCGAGCCGTTGATCGTCTTGGGGTGGGCGCGCTCCCCCGGGGTCATCGACTGGATGATCGCCTGGATCCGGTCCAGGTCCTTGTCGTCGATGTTGTCGATCTGGTCCCGCATCTGCCCCATACCGGGCATCATGCCGAGCAGGTTGCCGATCGGGCCGAGCTTGCGGACCATCGACATCTGCTGGAGGAAGTCGTCCAGCGTGAAGTCGTCGTCCGAGGCCATGGTCGAGGCCATCTTCTCGACCTCGGCGTCGTCGAACGTGCGCTGTGCCTGTTCGATGAGCGTGAGGACGTCACCCATGTCCAGGATGCGCGACGCCATCCGGTCCGGGTGGAAGAGGTCGAAGTCCTCCAGCTTCTCGCCGGTGGACGCGAACATGATCGGGCGGCCCGTGATGTGCCGGATGGACAGGGCCGCACCACCGCGGGCGTCACCGTCGAGCTTGGTGAGCGCGACCGCGTCGTAGCCGACGCCGTCGAGGAAGGCCTGGGCGGTGTTGACCGCGTCCTGGCCGATCATCGCGTCGACGACGAAGAGGATCTCGTCGGGGCTGACGGCGTCGCGGATGTCGGCGGCCTGCCGCATCAGCTCGGTGTCCACACCGAGGCGGCCCGCGGTGTCGATGATGACGACGTTGTGGTTGTTGCGGCGCGCGTGCTCGACGGACGCCCGCGCGACCTCGACCGGGTCGCCCACGCCGTTGCCGGGCTCGGGAGCGAACACCGGGGTGCCGGCGCGCTCACCGACCACCTGGAGCTGGGTGACGGCGTTGGGGCGCTGGAGGTCGGCGGCGACGAGCAGCGGCGTGTTGCGGTCGGCCGCCAGCCACTTGGCGAGCTTGCCCGCCAGGGTGGTCTTACCCGCGCCCTGGAGGCCGGCGAGCATGATCACGGTGGGCGGGTTCTTGGCGAACCGCACCTGCCTGGTCTCGCCGCCGAGGATCTCGACCAGTTCCTCGTTGACGATCCTGATGACCTGCTGCGCCGGGTTGAGGGCCTTGGAGACCTCCTCACCGCGGGCGCGCTCCTTGATCCGCGCGATGAACTCGCGGACCACCGGCAGCGCGACGTCCGCCTCCAGCAGCGCGAGACGGATCTCCCGCGCGGTCGCGTTGATGTCCTCCTCGGACAGCCGCCCCTTGCCGCGCAGCGAGGAGAAGACCGAGGTCAGCCGGTCGGAAAGCGTCTCGAACACGAGTTTGGCCAGTCCTTCGTCTCGTAAGTGGTTTCCCAGCCTACCCGCCCACCGCCGCCGGACAGTAGCCCGAGGCTGCGGGGGTCGGGAACGGGGGGAGGGCGGAGCCTGTGCGCCCCGCCCTCCGTGTCGTCGGTGACCGCTGCCACCGTCTGCCGTCCTGGCCTGGTGCCCGCGGGGTTGCCGGAGGTTCTGCGGGCGGGTTCGCGAGGAACCGGCCGACCCGCGGTGGGAGTCCGGCGGCCTTCCCGGAAGCGGGGGCCGAAGCGGGGGCTAGTTGCCCTCGTCCTCCTCGGACTCCTCTTCCGAGGGGGCGCCGCCGGCCAGGGTGGCCTCGCGCTGCTCGGCGAGGGCCGCCAGCATGTCCTCCTGCTGGCCGCCGCTCAGGCCGCGGGTGGAGAGCTGGGCCTCACCGTCGATGGTGTAGCTCTGCTGGGTGGAGCTGACGATGCCGTAGTCGGCGCTGCACGACAGGTCCAGGGTCGAACCGGCCTCCAGGGTGCCGCCGTCGTCGCACGTCTGCTCACCGATGTCGGCGTTGGTGAAGGTCACGTCCATGCGGACGGTCACGTCGCCGCTGCCGTCGCCGCCCGCGTCCCTCACGGTACCCGACCAGGTGCAGTTGGGGCCGTCCTCGCAGTTCATCTCGGGGTTGCCGTCCCATCCCACCTCGATCCTGGCGTCCCTGGAGCCGGTCAGGTCGTCCTCGGCTGTGGCGGTGATGCCGTCGTAGAGCTCCTCCACGGCGGCGGTGTCGGCCTCAGCGAGGTCCAACCGGACCTGCGGGCCGGTCTCGGCGCCCTCGGGGACGAGCTCCTCGATGGCGATGCGCTGGATCTGCTCGGTCTCCGCGTTGATCCAGACCTGGTTGCGCTCACCGGCGAGGTCGACCCGGTAGGTGAGGGTGCCGTCCAGGTTCTCCTCGACGGCCTCCTCGGAGTCCAGCTCGATCGCGGAGAGGATCGCGGAGAGATCCGGCGGGGCGAGGGTGGCGCTGGGGTTGAGCCCGGCATGGGCGGCGGAGGAGCGCACCCAGTTCTCACTGAAGTCGTCGAAGTCCGGACCGAAGACGCCCTGGTCGAGCCAGAAGTCCTCGATCGCGCGGATGAAGAGCTTGCCGTCTGCGGCGAGCACGTCGGCCTCGACGCTGTTGGCGCGGATGGTTCCGCTGGTCGCGCCCGTGTCGGCGACGGTGAGCGAGGCGTCCCGGACCTCGGAGGAACCGACGGTCTCGGCGACCTGCCCGGTGGCGGTGAGCGCCGGGTAGGCGGCGAGGTCGGCCAGGGCGCTCTCCAGCAGCGGCGCCGCGGCCACCGGCTCGGCGGGCTCGGGGCTGGGCTCCTCCTCGCCCCCTCCGGGGCGCAGGTTGCTCAGGTCGATGGAGCACGCGGTCAACCCGAGCACGGCGACCGCGCTCGTCGCGGCGAGCGCGGCGCGCCCGCCCCTGCGACCCCTGAAGTGACTAACCGGCGCCATCTTGCCTCCTGACCCCGACCTGTGGGGCACTGTACGAATCAGCGTGGGTTTCCGGGTGGGCGGCGGGATGGCCGGCCCTGACCCGTTCTTGGCGTGAGACGCGGATGCGCGGCCCCTGGTTTTACCCCGGTCCCCTGGAAAGGCGCCGAGACGCATCTGTGATTCGGCCGTCGTCCCCGGCCGAGCGCACGCGTCCCGCGGCTGCACCGCCGCGCCGCTCAGAAATGGTACCGAACCAACACGCAGGCCACGGCCAATACCGGCCCGCGAATGGCCATATATGCCACGAAGCACTCTAGGGCACAAAAACGGGGCCGACGGGATTTTCCCGCCGGCCCCTGGCCACCTCACCGCGTCAACGGTGCAGGGCCGCCGACCTCGACGCTGAGGCCTAGGCCTTGACCTGCGGTGAGGCCGTCTCCCCGCCGGGAGGCGTCGGCGAGGAGACCGCTTCTGCCTCGATCTCGTCGAGTTCCTCGAAGGCGTAGGCCGACTCGGCGTGCAGCTCGTGGTCCAGGCCGTTCGTCTCGACCTCCTCGGTGATGCGGAACCCGACGATGAGGTCGATGATCTTGGCGATGACCCAGGTCACGGCGAAGGAGTAGAGCATGACGCCGACGACCGCGATGGTCTGGACTGCCAGGAGCCCGATGCCGCCGCCGTAGAAGAGGCCGTCCACACCGCCGGTCACACCCGCGGCCAGGAAGCCGAGGACGAGCGAACCGATGATGCCGCCGACCATGTGGATGCCCACGACGTCGAGCGCGTCGTCGTACTTGAACTTGAACTTCCAGCTGATGGCGTAGGCGCAGACGGCACCGGACAGGGCACCGACGGCGATCGCGCCGAGGGGGGTGACGTTCGCGGCGGCCGGGGTGATGGCCACCAGGCCGGCGATGGCGCCGGAGGCGAAGCCGAGCGCGCTGACCTTGCCGTAGCGCAGGCGCTCGACGAGCATCCAGGCGCCGGTGGCGGCGGCGGTGGCGACCTGGGTGTTGACCAGGGCCAGGGCGGCGGTGCCGTCGGCGGCGTAGGCGGAACCGGCGTTGAAGCCGAACCAGCCGAACCACAGGAGCGCGGCGCCCAGCAGGACGAACGGAAGGTTGTGGGGACGCATCGACTCGGAGCCGAAGCCCTTGCGGCGCCCGAGGACGAAGGTCAGCGCGAGCGCTGCCGCGCCGGCGTTGATGTGGACCGCGGTACCGCCGGCGAAGTCGATGACCTCGTATCCGCCGATCGTCAGGCCGCCGACCCAGCCGTCGCCCCAGACCCAGTGGGCGACGGGGAAGTAGACGAGCAGGGCCCAGACCGGAGCGAAGAGCATCCAGGCGCCGAACTTGGCGCGGTCCGCGATCGCGCCGCTGATGAGGGCCACGGTGATGACCGCGAACATCATCTGGAAGCCGGCGTCGACGAGCAGCGGGTAGCCGCCGGCCCCGTCGGCCGCGGGCTCGATCTCGCCGATCAGGCTGCTGAGCCCGACGTAGTCGAAGCCACCGATGAAGGCGTTGAGCGGGCCCCCGTCGGAGTAGGTGAGCGAGTGGCCGACCAGGACCCAGAGAACGCTGACGATCGCGATGCTGGCGAAGCTCATCAACATCATGTTCAGGACGCTCTTCGCCCGGGACATGCCTCCGTAGAAGAAGGCCAGGCCCGGGGTCATGAGCATCACGAGTGCTGCGCTGATGAGCAGCCACGCCGTGTTGCCGGTGTCAATCATTGCGTCGCCTCCATAGGACGGACGGGGGATTGTGTCTGTGAGGGCGGCAGTCAGCGAGCGCATCATCGGGCCCGATGCAGATCACCACGCAGGCAACCTTCCGACCGGGGTGTTTCTCCTCGGGGCCCGAAGTGTTGCGCGGGGGTAAAAGGACAGCCAGAAGTGTTAACGCACCATGAACCGAACCCCCAGCACGCCCGAACGCACGTGCACCGGCACAGAGCGACCCCCACCACATGAGCGGAGAGCGATCATCAAGGCACCCTCAGTCAG
Organism: Nocardiopsis sp. NPDC058631; assembly: GCF_042716955.1. Classification (NCBI taxonomy): domain Bacteria; kingdom Bacillati; phylum Actinomycetota; class Actinomycetes; order Streptosporangiales; family Nocardiopsidaceae; genus Nocardiopsis; species Nocardiopsis sp. NPDC058631. The sequence goes on from NZ_JBHXQY010000009.1 coordinate 19,405, forward strand.
ATCTCACGTCCATAACGGTGGCACCGTCAAGTAGGCGGCATTCCGTGTTTCACCGGCATGTCGATCGTATGAAGTGGATCACACCAGCGGTGATGCCGGGAAACGCCCGCGTTCGCACCGTGTGAACACGGCTGTGGCCGGGCACCCGCTCGGGTGCCCGGCCACGTTCTCCGCCCTCCGCCCTGCGGGCGGACCGGTCTCAGCCCAGGATGGCGTCCACGAAGACCTCGGGGTCGAAGGGCGCCAGGTCGTCGGGGCCCTCACCGAGCCCCACCAGCTTGACCGGCACACCCAGCTCCCGCTGGACCTGCACGATGATGCCGCCCTTGGCGGTGCCGTCCAGCTTCGTCAGCGCGATACCGGTGACGTTCACGACCTCGCCGAACACGCGGGCCTGGCGCAGGCCGTTCTGCCCGGTCGTCGCGTCGAGGACCAGGAGCACCTCGTCGACCTGCGACTTCTTCTCCACGACACGCTTGACCTTGCCCAGCTCGTCCATCAGGCCGGTCTTGGTGTGCAGGCGTCCCGCGGTGTCGATGATGACGGTGTCGGCGCCCTCCTCGATGCCGCGGGAGACGGCGTCGAAGGCCACGCTCGCCGGGTCTGCGCCCTCCTCCTTGCGTACGACCGGAGCCCCCACGCGGCTGCCCCAGGTCTGGAGCTGCTCGGTGGCGGCGGCGCGGAAGGTGTCCGCGGCGCCGAGGACCACGCTGCGCCCGTCGCCGACCAGGACGCGTGCCAGCTTGCCGGTGGTCGTGGTCTTGCCCGTGCCGTTGACACCGACCACCATGATCACGGCGGGACGGTCGCCGTGGGGCTCGGTGCGCACGGTGCGGTCGGCGTCGGTGCGGAGCTGCGCGAGGAGCTCCTCGCGCAGCAGGGCGCGCACCTCGTCGGGGCCGCGGCTGCCGAGCACCTTGACGCGGGTGCGCAGGCTCTCCACGATCTGCGAGGCGGACGTCACACCGATGTCGGCGGTGATGAGGGTGTCCTCGATCTCCTCCCAGGCGTCGTCGTCCAGGGTGTCGGAGGAGAGCAGGTTGAGCAGCCCTTGACCGAAGGAGCTCTGCGACCGGGCCAGCCGGGCGCGCAGGCGCACCATGCGTCCCGCGGAGGGGGGCGGGGTCTCCAGCTCCGGCTCGGCGGGCGGGGCCGCCGGGGTCTCCGGCGGAGCGTGCGAGGGAGGCGTGCGGACGGTCCCGGAGTCCCTGTCCCGGTCCTCCTCGACGGCGGTCGCCCCTGCGGCCCCCGTGGTCTCGGGTCCGGGTTCCTCCTGGCCCGGTTTGACCCGGCTTCGGATCCTGACCAGGAAGAACCCGCCGACGGCCAGGAGCGCGACGACGATGACGATGACAGCGATCAAGGTGATGTCCATAGCGTGCACCAGTCTCCCAGAGTGTTCGACGCATTCGCGTCACGACCGTGTGGCATGCCGGGCACGAACGGCCCGGTAGGTCCGGCGCAGAGGGTGTGGGGCCCCTCCTGGCGAGTCTCAGGTGCCTCGGTGGCGTGTGGTGCGCAGGATGAGGACGAAGAAGGGCGCGCCGAGGAAGGCGGTCACCACGCCGATGGGCAGCTCGGCCGGCGACACCAGGGTCCGGGCCACGATGTCCACCGCGACCAGGAACGCTCCGCCGAACAGCACTGTCACCGGCAGGATCGCACGGTAGTTGGAGCCCACCAGCCGACGCACGACGTGCGGGACGACGATCCCCACGAAGCCGATCAGGCCGCTCACCGACACCGCGGCGGCCGTGGCCAGCGACGCGGCGCTGATCACCACGATGCGCACCGCGGCCGGGTTCAGACCCAGGCTGACGGCCTTGTCGTCGCCCAGGGCGAGCATGTCGAGCAGGTAGCCGGAGAGCAGGAGGACGACCAGGCCGACCACGGCGTAGGGGGCGATCAGCCGCACGTCGTTCCATCCGTCCCGGCCCAGGCCGCCGAGCAGCCAGGCGTAGATGCGCTGGAGCTGGTCGACCCCCAGCTGCTGGACGAGTGTCTGGGCCGCGGAGAGGAAGGAGGACACGGCGACCCCTGCGAGGACGAGGGAGGCCGTGCCCCCTCCGCCCGCCGTGGAGCCGAGCAGGTAGGCGGCGGCCACCCCGAGGAGCGCCCCGACGAAGGCGGCGACGGGGACCAGCGCACGGGGGGAGTCGCTGAAGTCCTGCCCGAAGACCATGACCAGGGTCGCGCCGAGCCCGGCCCCGGCCGCGGCTCCGAGAAGGAAGGGATCGGCGAGCGGGTTGCGGAACACACCCTGGTAGGCGCCGCCGGCGGTGGCGAGGAGTGCGCCGACGATCGCGCCCATCACCACGCGGGGCAGGCGAAGCTCCACGAGCAGGGCCGCCTGCCGCTCGGTCAGCGGGGACTCCACCCCGAGCGGCAGGAGGCTGAGGAGGTGGCGGACGATATCGGCTGCCGACAGGGAGGCGGCTCCGGCGGAGATGCCGAAGAGGCCCGCCGCGACCAGCGCTGCCAGACCGACGGCGGCCCATCCGACGGGGAGGCCGGCACCGCCCTTCACGCTAGCGTCCCGCGTTCTCGGTGACGGCCCCGCCGACCAGCTCGGCGAACTCGACGACGCGCGGCCCCCAGCGGGAGGCGACGTCGGCGTCGAGCAGGTGGACGGCGTCGTTCTGGACGGCGGTGACGGTGTCGAAGGCCGGACGCCCCGCGACGTCGTCGACCGTGGACTCGTCACCGTAGGACAGGAAGATCAGGTCGGGGTTCTCCTCGACGATGTACTCCTGGGACAGCTGCGGGTAGCCGCCCGCGGAGCCGTCGTCGGCCGCGTCGGCGATGTTGACCAGACCGAAGGACTGGTAGATCTGCCCGACGAAGGTCTCGGAGGTGGCGGAGAACGAGGTCTCGTCGAGCTCCTGGTAGAAGGTCAGCCCCGCCCCGTCGGCCGCGTCGCACACGCCGTCGACGACCGCGTTGAACTCGGTCTCGACCCGGTCCGCCTCGGCGTCGGCCTCGGCGGTGCGCCCGGTGGCGTCTCCGAGCAGGCGGATCTGCGCGTAGGTGTCCTCCAGGCCCATGGCGGCGTCGATGACGAGGGTGGGAATGCCCACGGTCTCCAGCTGCGAGGCGGTGTCCTCGGCGCTGCGGGCGAGGACGACGAGGTCCGGGTCGTACTCGGTGACGGCCTCGACACTGGGCTCGAAACCGCTCAGCGCCGTGGTGGGGGCGTCCTCCGGGTAGTTGGAGTACTCGTCGGCGGCCTCGACCTGGTCACCCGCCCCGATGGCGAAGAGCATCTCGGTGTGGCTCGGCGACAGGGAGACGATCCGCTCGGGCTCCTCCTCGACGGTGAGGTCGCCGGTGGCCCCGGTGACGGTGACGGGGAAGGTGCCGTCGCCCACCGCGGGGCGGTCGGGGTCGGCCTCGGGGGCGCCGCAGGCGACGGGCGCGGCGTCGGTCGTCGGTTCGGCCTCGGGCTCACCGCCGTCCGCCCCGCTGCCGCAGGCGGTCAGGGCGAGGGTGGTTCCGAGGAGGAGGACGGGAATTCGGCGTGCGATCCGCACGGTGCTCCTTGTGGGGTGGGGGAAGGAGCACGGTCCTGGCGGAGACTGCCTGTCCTTCCCACGAGGACGGGTACGTCGATGCCGTGAGGCGACCTGGCTCGTCCCCGCCGGACGGGGCTTCACAGTTGCGGGACAGCGCCGGATTGGGCGGCCTGGTGTGGCCGCGGTACCGGACTTCGCTCCTTCGACACCGGACAGGCCGCCCGGAGGCGGCCCGACGATCCCAGCCTACTCGGCTCCACCCGGACCCTCGCTGGCGACCCTGAGCCCACCCTGACCTGCGCCTTCTCTAAAAACGGACCGGGCCACCCCGGAACGGGGGGAAGAAAGAGAACCCCGTACCACAATGCTTTTCATCCCATTGGAATAGAAAAAGCAATGTATGTCCGTTTATGAACCTCAAGCGAAACATCAGCAACTAGTGACACTTGATAACGCCATGTGGCCATATTGAGTCTTCGCGAACATTGACACTTTCATGGCACACGGCAATGATCTCGTTGCTATGCGCGCCGATCAATCGAGTACGGACATGAAGCGGCGTATCCCCCTGAGCACCACTTTCATCCCCAGTGGGGTACTCCGCTCCCCCGGTGTCCAGCGGCGTGCACCGAGAAGGGAAGTGTTGACAAGGTGGTACCCCACCGATCACGCCTGGCAGCGCTCGCCGGGTTGACACTCGTAGCGGGCCTCGCCGCCTCCACACCGGCGAACGCCGACGAGGTGTCCGAGCTGGCCCCCCTCCATCCCGCACCCTCCTCCGAGAACGGTGAATTGACCCACCAGGCCAACGGCCTGTGGTTCATCGAGTTCGAAAGCCCACCCACCACCGGGGGAACCTCCTCCGCGCGGGTGGACGGAGAGCACGAGGACTTCCGGGCCGAGGCGGAGGAGCACGGCCTGGAGTACACCGAACGGCATTCGTTCAGCGAACTGTGGAACGGTTTCTCCGTCGAGATGGACGACACCCAGGTCGGCGCCGCGCGGGAGATCCCCGGCGTGAGCGCCATCTACCCGGTCGTCACCTACCAGATCCCCGAGACGAGCGAGAACGTCCCGGACCTGAACACCGCCCTCCCCATGACCGGCTCCGACATAGCCCAGAACGAACTCGGGCTGACAGGCGAGGGGCTCCGGGTGGCCATCATGGACACCGGGGTCGACTACACCCACCCCGACCTGGGCGGAGGCGGATTCCCCGGCGACCGCGTGGTCGTCGGCCACGACTTCGTCGGCGACGACTTCAACGCCGGCGACCCCGCCTCCGTCCCCGTCCCCGACGAGGACCCCCAGGACTGCAACGGGCACGGCACACACGTCGCCGGGATCGTCGGGGCCGAGGGCGAGGTCACAGGAGTGGCGCCCTCCGTCGAGTTCGGCGCCTACAAGGTGTTCGGCTGCACCGGGTCCACCACCTCCGACATCATGATCGCGGCCATGGAGCAGGCCCTCGCCGACGACATGGACGTGCTCAACATGAGCATCGGTTCCTCGCACTCCTGGCCGCAGTACCCGACCGCCGTCGCCTCCGACAACCTCGTCGACGAGGGCATGGTCGTGGTCGCCTCCATCGGCAACTCAGGAGCCAGCGGCCTGTACTCGGCGGGCGCCCCCGGCCTCGGCGAGGACGTGATCGGCGTCGCCTCCTTCGACAACACCCACATCCAGGCCGCGTCCGTGACCGCCAATCCCAGCGGCGAGGAGCTGGCGTACATGGAGATGGGCGCGGCCGAACCGCCACCCACCTCCGGTGAGACCGACGAGCTCGTCCACGTCGGCAGGGGATGCACCGCCCTGGGCGACGAGGTCGCGGACGTGGAGGGCAGGACGGCCCTGATGGTGCGCGGCGAGTGCACCTTCGCCGAGAAGTACGACGCGGCCCTCGCCGCGGGCGCCACCGGCGTCGTCATGTACAACAACGTGGCCGGCATGTTCGCCGGCGGCGGCATCGTCGACCAGGGCGCGTTCTCCATCGGTGTCTCCGACGAGGCCGGCGCCCACCTGCTGGAGCTCCTGGAGGGCGACGAGCCCGTCACCCTCACCTGGACCGGCGAGGACATCACCATCCCCAACCCGACCGGCGGGCTGATCAGCTCCTTCAGCTCCTTCGGCCTGGCCGCCGACCTGGCCCTCAAGCCGGACATCGGCGCACCCGGCGGACTGATCAACTCGACCTACCCGATGGACCAGGGGGCCTACGCCACCATCAGCGGCACCTCCATGTCCTCCCCGCACGTGGCGGGCGGCGTCGCGCTGCTGTTGCAGGCGCGCCCGGACCTGGACTCGCACGAGGTGCGCACCGTCCTCCAGAACAGCGCCGACCCGAAGCACTGGTGGGGCAACCCCGGTCTGGGCCTCTCCGACAACGTGCACCGCCAGGGCGCGGGCATGCTGGACGTCCCCGGCTCCGTGCTCGCCGCCACCACCGTGACCCCCGGAAAGCTGTCCCTCGGGGCCACCGATGAGGCCGTGACCGAGACGGTCACCATCACCAACGACAGTGGCGAGGAGGCCACGTACGAGCTGGCCCACGAGGCCGCCCTGGGCACCCACGGCGACACGTTCGCGCCGGGGTACAACGACGGCTCCGCCGGGGTGTCCTTCGACAGCGACTCGGTGACCGTCCCCGCCGGAGGGTCCGTGGAGGTCGAGGTGACCGTCACCCCGCCCGCCCAGGACTTCGAGCAGATGATCTACGGCGGGTACGTCTCCGTGACCGAGACCGGCGGGGAGACCTACCGGGTGCCGTACGCCGCCTACAACGGCGACTACCAGCAGATCGAGGCGATGACCCCGATCACCGACGGGTCGGGCCAGGTCGCGGACCTGCCGTGGCTGACCAGGATCACGGAGTGCGAGGCCTTCTCCGGCCTGGACTGCGCGAGCGCCGACGGCGGCACGTTCGAGAACCAGCCCGAGGGCGCCACCTACACCATGGAGTGGGCCGACGGCCTGCCCGACGTCCCGTACGTGATCGCGCACTTCGACCACCACGTCACCAGGCTCGACATGGTCGTCATCGACGAGCGCACCGGCCGCCCCGTCCACCCCGACCGCAACCTGGGGGTGTCGGTGGACTACGTGCACCGCAGCGCGACGAGAACGTCGTTCTTCAGCTACCCGTGGGACGGCACGGTCGTGGACAGCCACGGCCGGATCACCGACGTGAGGGACGGCTCCTACCGGCTGGAGGCCCGCGCGCTCAAGGCGCTCGGCGACCCGGACAACCCCGACCACTGGGAGACCTGGACCTCCCCGGTCATCACCATCGACCGCGGGTAGCCCCGCACGCGCCACGGGGCCGTCCTCCCTCCGGGGAGGGCGGCCTCCGCCGTGCCGACGGCTCTCAGGCCGAGCCGCCGCCCCGCCGGCGCCGCTCCAGGTGTACGCGGAGGTCGTTCTGCTCGTTGATCTCCGAGACGGCCCTCTGGTGGGTGTGGTGCACCAGGCAGACCAGGGCGGCCACCGAGACGGCGATGACCGCCACCATCCCCGCCAGGGCCCAGAAACCGCCGTCCATCCGCCATCCCTCCTCACGACCGTGGGGATGCTACTGGAACGCGGAGGGGCGTGCGTGGCCGGAACCGGCCTCAGGCCGGGCGCACGAGTTTCTGGCTGATGACCTGCGAGATGCCGTCGCCCTGCATCGTGACGCCGTACAGCGCGTCGGCGGCCTCCATCGTGCGCTTCTGGTGGGTGATGACGATCAGCTGCGACGAGGACCGCAGCTCTTCGAAGATCACCAGCAGCCGCTGGAGGTTGGTGTCGTCCAGCGCGGCCTCGACCTCGTCCATCACGTAGAACGGCGACGGGCGGGCCTTGAAGATCGCCGCGAGGAAAGCCACCGCGGTCAGCGACCGCTCTCCGCCGGACAACAGCGACAGCCGCTTGACCTTCTTGCCGGGGGGCCGGGCCTCCACCTCGATACCGGTGGAGAGCATGTCCTCGGGCGCGGTGAGGAGCAGCCGCCCCTCACCCCCCGGGAACAGGCGTCCGAAGATCGCCGCGAACTCGCGTTCCACGTCCAGGTAGGCGGAGGCGAACACCTCCTGCACGCGGGCGTCGACCTCCTGGACGATGTCCATCAGGTCGCGGCGGGTCTTCTTGAGGTCCTCCAGCTGCGCGTTGAGGAAGGCGTGCCGCTCCTCCAGGGCCGCGAACTCCTCCAGCGCGAGCGGGTTGATCTTGCCCAGCTGGTTGAGCTGGCGCTCGGCGGCCTTGGCCCGTTTGGCCTGGACCTCGCGTACGTAGGGCAGCGGCACGGCCTCCTCGCCCGCGTCGGCGGGCGGCGGGACGGGTACGCGCGGCCCGTACTCGGCGACGAGGGTGGGCACGTCGACACCCATCTCCTCCATCGCCTTGGTCTCCAGCTGCTCCAGGCGCAGGCGGCGCTCGGCGCGGGCCACCTCGCCGCTGTGCGCCGAACTGGTCAGCTTCTCCAGGTCGACGGACAGCTCGCGGACCCGGGCCCGCACGGTCCGCAGCTCGCCGTCGCGCGCCTCCTTCTCGGCCTCGGCGACAGCCCGTTCGTTCTCCGCGGCCGCCAGGGAGACGGCGATCCGCTCCAGGGCCAGCCGGGCGCTCTCGGCGACCGCCTCCGCGATGGTGGCCTGCGCAACACGGCTCCTGCGGCGCTCGACGGCGCGCTCCATGGCGCGGCGCTCCTCGAAGGCCTGGGCGCGCAGCTGCTCGGCGCGCCCCGCGATCGACCGGGCCCGCTCCTCGGCGGTGCGTACCGCCAGGCGGCGCTCCATCTCGGTGGCGCGGGACCGTGAGGCCTGGGCGGCGAGCTCGTCCCGGGTCTCGGCGTCGGGGGCGTCCTCCTCGATGGAGGCGGCGACCTCCTCGGCCTCGGCCAGTTCCTCCTCCATCCGCGCCAGTTTCGCGGCGTCCTCGCCGCGCGCGGCCGAGGACCTGGCTGCGGCCGCCGCGTACCGCTCGGACTCCGCCTCGGCCGAACGCGCCTGGCCGCCGAGCTTGCCCAGCCTCTGGGCCGACTCGTTGCGCTTGCGGTCGCTCTGGCGGCGGCGGGCGGTGAGCTCGTCGGCCTGGGCCGCCAGGTCGGCCCGTTCGCGCTTCTTGGCCTCCAGGTCGGCGGCGATCCGCTTGGCGCTCTCGGTGGCCTCCTCCAGCCTCTCCCCCGCCTCGTCCACGGCGGCCTGGACCTCAAGGAGGCTGGGCGCCCCGGCGGAGCCGCCCTGGACCAGACCAGCGGTGAAGAGGTCGCCCTCGGGGGTGACGGCGCGGACCCCGGCCAGGGTGGTCACGAGTTCGCGGGCCGCGTGGACGTCGGCGGCCAGGGCCGTCCGGTCGAGCAGCGCGGTGACGGCTCCGCTCAGGTGGTCCGGGGCCACGACGGCGTCGACGGCGTAGCGCACACCCGGGGGCAGGGCGGGCCAGGAGTGGCGGGGGACGGAGGACACGGCGTCGGCGACGACGATGCCCGCGCGGCCCGCCTCCTGGGCCCGGAGGAGTTCGAGTGCGGCGACGGCCGTGTCGGGGGACTCCACGGCGACGGCTCCGGCCGCGGCGCCGAGGGCGGCCGCCACGGCCGTCTCGTTGCCGGGGTCGACCTGGACGAGGGCGGCGAACCCGCCCAGCACTCCGGGCAGGTCGGAGCCCAGGAGGGCGCCTGCGCCGTCCTTGTGCGCCAGGCCCAGTTCGAGGGCCTCCTTACGCGCGAAAAGCGCGGATCGCTCGCCCTCGGCGGTGCGCTCGGCGTCACGGAGCCGGTTGAGCTCGGTGTCGGCGGCGGACAGCTGGCGGGCCGCCAGCTCCTGCGCGGAGTCGAGTTCGGCGTCTCCCTCGTCCAGCCCGGCGGACTCCTCGGCGGCCATCTCGTACTCGGCCTGCGCCTGTTCGGCGCGCTCGGCGGCCTGCCGTGCGGACTCCTCCAACCGTGTGGTCTCGGCCTCGTTGGAGGACAACCGTCCGCGCAGTCCCTCGACCCGGGCGGACATCCGGACGAGGCCCTCGCGGCGTTCGGCGGTGGCGCGGGCGGCCGCCTCCAGGCGCTTCTCCTCGCGGTGCAGCGCGTCCTCGGCGGCCGACCGCTCGGTGACGGTGGCCTCCAGGGCCTCGCGGGCCTCCTCCAGGCGGGTGAGGAGTTCCTCCTCCTGGGCTGCGGCCTCCTCGGCCTCCGACTCCAGTTCTTCGGGGTCGCGGCGGTGGACGGGCTCGTCGGCGACGGCGGCCAGGTTGCGGTGGCGCTCGTTGGCGAGGCCGCGCACGGCGTCGAGCCGTTCGGTGAGGCGGGACAGCGCGTGGTAGGTCTCGGAGGCCCCGGCCAGGGCGGGGGCGGCGGCGGTGGCCTGCGCCTCCAGTACGGCCTCGCGCTCCTGGGTCTGGGTGAGCGCCGTCTCCGCGGCCCGACGGCGGGTGAGGACCTCCTTCTCGTCGGCTTCCTCCTTGGCGAGCTGCTCGGTGAGGGCGACGATGTCGTCGGCCAGCAGCCGCAGGCGCGCGTCGCGCAGGTCGGCCTGGATGACGGCGGCCCTGCGGGCGAGCTCGGCCTGGCGGCCGAGCGGCTTGAGCTGGCGGCGCAGCTCGGCGGTGAGGTCGGTGACGCGGTCCAGGTTGCCCTGCATCGCGTTGAGCTTGCGGATCGCCTTCTCTTTGCGCTTGCGGTGCTTGAGGATGCCGGCGGCCTCCTCGATGAGGGCGCGGCGCTCCTCGGGGCCCGCGTGCAGGACGGTGTCCAGCTGGCCCTGGCCCACGATGACGTGCATCTCACGGCCGATGCCGGAGTCGCTGAGCAGGTCCTGGATGTCGAGGAGGCGGCAGGTGTCGCCGTTGATGGCGTACTCCGAGCCGCCGTTGCGGAACATGGTCCGCTTGATGGTGACCTCGGAGTAGTCGATGGGGAGCGCGCCGTCGGCGTTGTCGATGGTGAGGCTGACCTCGGCGCGGCCCAGCGCCTGGCGGGTGGAGGTACCCGCGAAGATCACGTCCTCCATCTTGCCGCCCCGCAGGGACTTGGCCCCCTGCTCCCCCATCACCCAGGAGAGGGCGTCGACGACGTTGGACTTGCCCGAGCCGTTGGGGCCGACCACACAGGTGATCCCGGGCTCGAAACGCAGGGTGGTGGCCGACGCGAACGACTTGAAGCCGCGCAGCGTCAGATTCTTCAGGTACACCCACACCTCCCACGGCGCTCACCGGCCTTGCACGGCACGACCATCCAAGGGTGCCACGAAGCGGTGGCTGTGGGGGGTGGATTCGAGCAGACGCCCCCCGCTGGAACAGGCCGCTGACCAGGGCCAGCGCCACAGCGGGGAAGGGGGGATGTCCGGCGGACACGGAGGGTTGCGAAAGGGCCCGCCGGGTACAACGGTAAAGAAAGCCGCAACGGAAAGGAAAATCCGCGGTAGGTGGTCTGTCGCCGGGACCGTGGCCGTCGACGGGCTCCTCAGGGACGCCTGCATCACGCGTTGGGCGTCCCCGCCGGTGAACAAAACACCTCGGAACCGGTCAGGCTGCCGTCCGGCACGTCAGCGCTGCGGGTCAGGCGAGCGCGGGCTCACGGTCGGTCGCGCTGGAGGCGACGTCGGTGACGGCCATGTTGAGCTGGTCGTTCTGTGCCTGAAGACGGCTGATCTCGTCCTCAAGGTCGCGTACCCGCTTCTGCAGCCGTCGCATCTCCGAAACCATCCGGGGGTCGGAGCCGCCGACGTGGCCAAACAGAGCCTTCGCCATGATGTAGGTCCTCCACACTGAGTGACCAGTGGATTCTGCGCATGCGATGTCCCGCGGGATTCTCAACTGACGTTGTCTTCTACACGGGTGGAAGGTTGCGCGGTGTGCCTTCCAGAGTCTCACTCTGCGCGCCACTGGTCAAGATTGGATTACGACAGTACGTAACGACCACAACCCGGCCAGAGACGATCCGGGCACGTGGTAGCGCACGATCCGAACGTGACGACCCCGGCTCCGCCGAAGCGCGCGGGACGCCTCACGGCACCGCGCGATGATCGCCCCACACCCCCTGAAACCCTTGCCACGAACCCTCTGGGCCGCCGCGGTTCCACGGTGTGCTCGAATCGCGTTACGCCTCCAGCATACTCACCGCTCGACGAAACCGGTGAACCTGCCCCCAGCCGGGGCCCAACGTTCGACCACGGAGTCCACACGACCGGGTGTACCGCCGCCCCGGAGATGGTCAAGAAGGCGTTGGCAGGCAACCTCGGGGCCCTCGGCGACCACCTCCACACGACCGTCGTCGAGGTTCGTGGCGGCTCCGCGGAGCCCGAGTTCGAGCGCACGCGAACGTGTCCACCAGCGAAAACCCACTCCCTGGACGCGTCCTCGCACCCAGGCGGTCATCCGCACGGGTGCGGTCTCGTTCCCCACGGGCCAACCTACTTCCTTACCTGAAAGACAGAGTTTCCTCACTGACACGCCCAAGGCTCGGCTCCCCGGAGGTCCGGATTCCCCCCGGAGTCGGGCAAGAAAGGCCCCGGATGCCCCCCGGCGGCGCCCACCGTGTCCGTCCACGCGCCCAGGCCCCTCAGGAACGCGGACGCGGCGGCTTCTGGCAGCGCGGACAACTGTAGGAGGAGCGGTTCATGAACGCCTCGCGCACGATCAATGCTCCGCACCGGCCGCAGGGGCGGTCCAGCCGCCCGTAGGCGTTGAGCCCGCGCTCGAAGTAGCCGCTCTCACCGTTGACGTTGACGTACAGGCCGTCGAAGGTGGTGCCGCCCACCTCCAGCGCCTCGGTCATCACGTCGCGCGCGTGACCCAGCAGCTCGTTCGCCCGGTCGGCGGACAGCCCTCGTGTGGAACACGCCCAGTGCAGGCTGGACCGCCACAGCGCCTCGTCCGCGTAGATGTTGCCGACACCGCTGATGAGCGACTGGTCCAGCAGAGCACGCTTGACCTCGGTGTTCCGCGCACGCAGCGCCCTGACGAACGCCTCCGGGACGAACCCCGGGTCCAACGGGTCCAGGGCGATGTGGTCCACGGACGACGGCACGTCCACGAGCGCACCCGGCACGTCCACCATGACGTGACCGAAGGTCCGCTGGTCGACGAAGCGCAGCTCGGTGCCGTCCGAGAGCGGCAGGCGCACGCGCAGATGCCGCTCGTCCGGCTTGCCCGCCGGCTGGACCAGCATCTGCCCGCTCATCCCCAGATGGGTGAGGAGCATCTCACCGCTGTCCAGGACGAGCCACAGGTACTTGCCGCGCCGACGCACCGCGGTCGGTACCCGGCCCGCCAGGCGGGCGGCGAAGTCGGCCGCGCCGGGCGCGTGCCGCCGTACCGACCTGGGGTGCAGGACCTCGACCGCGCCGATGGCGCGGCCGACCGCGTGTTCCGCCAGTCCGCGGCGGACGACCTCGACCTCGGGGAGTTCGGGCATGGCCTGCTCAGCTCCGGCCGTCGCCGGGGGACGCGTCCCCGGCGGTCTCGGCGGCGCGGGCGTCGGCGCGGGCCCTGATGGCCTTCCACGCGGACTCGGCGGCCTGCTGCTCGGCCTCCTTCTTGCTGCGTCCCTCGCCCAGGCCGTAGCTCTCCCCGGCGACGCGGACCGTGGCCCGGAAGGTCTTCTGGTGGTCGGGGCCGCTCTCGTCGACGTGGTACTCGGGGACTCCGAGCATCTCGGCGGCGGTCAGCTCCTGGAGGGAGGTCTTCCAGTCCAGGCCGGCGCCCAGCCCGGACGCGGTGGCGATGAGCGGGTCGAAGAGCCTGTGCACGAACTCCGACGCCACGTCCAGGCCCCGGTCCAGGTAGACCGCGCCGATGATGGCCTCAAGGGTGTCGGCGAGGATCGAGGACTTGTCCCGGCCTCCGGTGCCCTCCTCGCCCCGGCCGAGCCGGATGTACTCGCCGATGCCCAGACCCCGTGCGACGTCGGCGAGTGCGCGCATGTTGACGACGGCGGCCCGCAGCTTGGCGAGCTGCCCCTCGGGCAGGTCGGGGTGCTTGCGGAAGAGGGTGTCGGTCACCACCAGGCCGAGCACGGAGTCGCCGAGGAACTCCAGGCGCTCGTTGGTCGGCAGACCGCCCTTCTCGTAGGCGTAGGAGCGGTGGGTCAGGGCCCGGAGCAGGATCTTCGAGTCGACCTCGACCCCGATGGCCCGCTGGAACGCCCTGGCCTCGGAGACGGAGAGTTGGCTAGCCACTCGTTCACTTCCCTGTTCGTACGCGCCGGGGAACGGCGCGCGGACGGCTGGAGTCGGGTGCGGACCCCGCGGCCCGTCCAGGGTGCTCGAAAACGAGGTGACCGTCGCGGGAGCGTCCGCTCCCCCGGCAACCACCACGAACTCGGGAACCCGGGGCCCGGATCTCTGGTGTGGTGCTCGGTGTTCCTGGTGTTTCGTGTCGTGTCGGCTGTCTCTGGGGTCACTCTACAAACCCCGGTGCCGCGCTGTCTCCTGAGCGGGCCCTGTCCGGTGTCCGCGAGCGCCGGGCGGACTCCCCTGGCCGGGCAACACGACGGGGCGGACCCGTAGCGGGTCCGCCCCGAGATGAATCGGGAATCGGGTACTGAGACCCGAAGCCTGTCATTCGCGCCTAGGCCGGGTTGATGACCTGGCGGTTGTTGTAGGTGCCGCACGACGGGCACGCGATGTGGGGCTGCTTCGGGTCACGGCAGCGCGGGCAGTTGACCAGCACCGGGCGCGAAGCCTTCCACTGGGAACGGCGGGTCCGGGTGTTGCTCCGCGACATCTTCCGCTTCGGGACGGCCACTTCAATCCTCCTGGGTCACCCCCGCGCGGTCGCGGGAGGTCGCTTATCTGGTCACCCCGCGCGCTGTGGCGGGGAGGGTGTGCTCCGCTCGTCGGGGGCGCCCGCAGGTGCCGTCCGCGATCGGTTCACGAGCTCATCGTTCGCCGGGGTCGTCCGCGATGGTGCGGAGCGCCTCCCAGCGGGGGTCGACGTTGTCACCGTGGCCGTGGTCGGGGCCGGCCTCGGCGAGTTTGGCGCCGCACTCGGAGCACAGGCCGGGACAGTCCGGCCCGCACAGCGGTGAGAGTGGGAGCGCCAGCACGACGGCGTCTCGGACCACCGGTTCGAGGTCGAGCAGATCGCCCTCTAGATAGTAGTCCTCATCCTTGTCGGCCGCGTCCTCGTCCGCCCCGGGGACCTTGGTGTCCTCGTCGGCGGTGTACCTGTACATCTCCTGGAACCCCGCCTCCATGTCGTCCGACAGGAGGTCGAGGCAGCGCGAGCACTCCGCCGTGAGCTGGCCGCGCACGGTGCCGGTGACGAGGACTCCCTCCATCACCGCCTCCAGACGGAGGTCCAGCTCGATCTCGCTGCCCTCGGGAACGGAGGCCATCGCCGTCGCGAACGCGTCGGGGACGGCCACGATGCGGTTGACGGTTCGCATCGACCCCGGCTGGCGGCCCAGCTGGCGGGTGTCGACCACGAACGGGTCACGAGGATCTAGACGAGACAGGGTAATCGCGCTTTCACGAGAAGACGGGTTCGCCGGACGCGCGGAAGGCGCCATGACGACGGCCGCGACCAGCGTGAGCGCACACCGAGATCCGGCGACGCCCATGGTCAAACCCTGATCCTACCTATCATGTCCCCGACCACCCAAATCAGACCCCGGTCAGCCCTGTGGCAGGGCCTTTCCGAGCCGGGGCCGGCGGTCGGATCACGGGCTCCCTCAGCCCTGGGCGCCCCCGGAGTCCCGCTGCGCGTACTTCTCCCGCAGGCGCCCCTGCACGTAGGGGGTGACCAGGCTGGAGACGTCCCCCCTGTGCTGGGCGATCTCGCGCACCAGGCTGGAGGACAGGAACGAGTACTGGGGGTTCGCCGTCATGAACACGGTCTCCACACCCGAGAGGCGGTAGTTCATCTGGGCGATCTGGAGCTCGTAGTCGAAGTCGCTGACCGAGCGCAGGCTGCGCACGATGGTTTCGATGCCGTTGTCACGGCAGAAGTCGACGAGGAGTCCGTCGAACTCGCTGATACGGACGTTGTCGAACTCGGCGGTGCCCTCCTCCAGCATGTCCAGCTTCTCCGGGACGCTGAACAGCCCGCGCTTGCTGACGTTGTTGAGGACGGCGGCGACGACCTCGTCGTACTGCTTGGCCGCCCTGCCGATGATGTCGATATGACCGTAGGTCACCGGGTCGAAGGAACCCGGACAGACGACACGGCGCACGGTGGATCGCCCCTCTCTGGAACTACCTTCGGGTAACGCGATGGTAGGGGCTCATCCCGGCGCCAATTCGGGCAACACCCACTTAGTGGCCGCATTCACCCGTTGACCGGACTCTTGTGCGCTTGGCGCACAACATCTGCCCCGGAGCTGCTCCCGCACTGGGTGATACATGCCCCACGCGTACCAGATCAGTCACCTTGCCCGTTTTCCACTCCGGTTCACACCGGGGCTGGGGAGGCTCGCCGGGGCCAGAGGCCCGGGGTGACGGGCACGGAAAGAACCGCGCCGCAGGCGTCAGTTGAGGGTGGGGGAGGGTGACGGGCACGGAAAGAACCGCGCCGCAGGCGTCAGTTGAGGGTGGCGGGGGGTGACGGGCACGGAAAGAACCGCGCCGCAGGCGTCAGTTGAGGGTGGCGGGGGGTGACGGGCGGGCGTACCAGAGAACCGCCTCCCCGTACCCGCGGCTGCGGTCGAGTTCCAGCCCTGCGGGCCACACGGGTTCGGCGCCGCGCTTGGAGCGTTCGACGACGACGAGCGCGTCCGGGGCGAGCCAGCCGCGGCCGGCGAGGCCGTGGAGGACCCCGGCGACCTCGTCGTCGGTGACGGCGTAGGGCGGGTCGGCGACCACGAGGTCGTAGGGTGCGCCGGGGTTGTCCTGGCCGACGACCTTCTCCACCCGGTCCGGTACCAGGCGCGCTCCGGCGAACCCGAGAGTCGCGATGTTGTCCCTGATCACCTGGGAGGCCTTGCGGTCGGCCTCCACCAGCAGCGCGTGGGCGGCGCCACGGGACAGCGCCTCCAGCCCGATCGCCCCGGAACCCGCGTACAGGTCCAGGACGCGGAGGCCGTCGAGCGGGCCGAGGTCGGACTGGGCGGAGGAGAACAGCGCCTCACGGGCGCGGTCACTGGTGGGGCGGGTGGTGCGGCCGTCGGGCGCGAAGATGCGCCGTCCGCCGGCCGTCCCGGCGATGATGCGGGTCATGCCCCCACGGTAGCGGCCGGAGCGCGGGTCAGGTCTTGTCGAGGTACTCCGCCCGTTCCTCGGGGAGGAGCGCCTCCAACGCCTCGGCCAGGGGCGGGTAGCCGTCCAGGCCGGGGTCCTCGGCCACGTAGGCGGTGGCCTCCTCCCGTGCCTCTCCGATCAGCTCCTCGTCCTTGAGCAGGGTGAGCATCCGCAGGCTGGAGCGTGCTCCCGACTGGGAGTCGCCCAGGACGTCGCCCTCCCTCCTCATCTCCAGATCGACGCGGGACAGCTCGAACCCGTCGGTGGTCGCGGCCACGGCCGCCAGCCGCTCCCGTGCGGGGGACCCCTCCTCCGCGTCGGTGACCAGCAGGCACAGACCGGGAAGGCCGCCTCGTCCGACCCGGCCCCGCAGCTGGTGGAGCTGCGAGACCCCGAACCGGTCCGCGTCCATGATGACCATCACCGTGGCGTTGGGCACGTCCACGCCGACCTCGATGACGGTGGTGGAGACGACCGCGTCGGTCTCCCCCGCGGAGAAGCGGCGCATCACCGCGTCCTTGTCGTCCGGAGCCATCCGGCCGTGCAGGCTCTCCACGCGCAGACCGGAGAGCGGACCCTCCCCGAGCCGGGCCGCCACGTCCAGTACGGCGAGCGGAGGGCGCCCCCCGGGGGCGTCCTCCTCCGGGACGTCTGCGACCTCCTCCCCCGCCTCGCCCGTGTCGTCGTCACCGATCCTCGGGCAGACCACGAAGGCCTGGTGGCCGTTGGCGGCCTCCTCCCTGATGCGCTCCCACCCGCGCGTCAGGAAGTGGGGCTTCTCCGCGGCGGGCACCACGTGCGTGGACACGGGGGCGCGCCCCGCGGGCAGCTGGGTGAGGGCGACCACGTCGAGGTCCCCGTAGACGGTCATCGCGACGGTGCGCGGGATCGGGGTGGCGGTCATCACGAGCACGTGCGGTCGGCCGTCCACGGCCTTCTCCCGCAGGGCGTCCCGCTGCTCCACCCCGAAACGGTGCTGTTCGTCCACCACCACGAACCCGAGGTCGGCGAAGGACACGTGCTCCTGGAGGAGGGCGTGGGTGCCGACGACGATCCCCGCGGCACCGGACGCGGCGTCCAACAGGGCCTCCCTGCGGGCGGCCGCGTTCATGGAGCCGGTGAGCAGGGTCACCCTTGTGGCGGTGTCGGCGCCGTCGATCTGGCCGGCGCGGCCCAACGCCCCGAGCATGGCGTTGATGGAGCGGTGGTGCTGCTGGGCGAGGACCTCGGTGGGGGCGAGCATGACCGCCTGGCCTCCGGAGTCGACCACGCGGAGCATCGCGCGCAGCGCCACCAGGGTCTTGCCCGCGCCCACGTCGCCCTGGAGCAGGCAGTGCATGGGGTGCGCGGCGTCGAGGCGCCGGGCGAGGCGTTCGCCCACCTCCCGTTGGCCGTCGGTGAGCGTGAACGGGAGCTGTGCGTCGAAGGCGTCGAGGATCCCCCCGGCCGTGCCGGGTCGGGGCTTGGCGGGCAGCTCGTCGGCCTGCCTGCGGCGGCGGGCGAGTGCCAGTTGGAGGACGAACGCCTCGTCCCACTTGAGGCGGCGGCGGGCCGTGCCGATGTCGGCCCAGTCGGCGGGTCCGTGGATACGGCGCAGTGCGTCGGCGATACCGAGGAGTTTGCGGTTCTCGCGCAGCCGGGGAGGGAGCGGGTCGGGGAGGCTGTCGACGTCGGCGAGAACGATGGCGACCGTGCGCGCGATCGTCGTGGAGTCCAGGCCCTTGACCGCGGGGTAGACGGGGATGAGCTCGTCGGCGTAGGCCTGGGCGCGCTCCTCCTCGTTGCCGTCCTCGTCGAGGAGCTCGTACTGGGGGTGGTCGAGCTGGCGGCGGCCCTTGAAGGTGGACACACGGCCGGAGAACATGGCCAGCCGTCCGGGAACGAGCGCGTTCTGGTGGTAGGCCCCCCGGTTGAAGAAGGTCAGGTGCAGACGTCCGGTGCCGTCGGTGACGGTGGCCTCCATCATGTCCATGCGCCTGCGCCCCTGGCGGGCCGGGACGGTCCGCCTTCTGGCGTCCAGGACACGGGCCTGCACGGTGACCTCCTCCCCCTCGCGCAGCGCGGCGAGGTCGGTCAGGTCGCCCCGCCGGTCGTACCTGCGCGGGTAGTAGCGCAGCAGGTCGCCGAGGGTGTGCAGGTCGAGCTTCTCGGCGAGCGCCTTCGCCGTCTTGCCCCTGAGCGGTCCCCTGCTCAGCGGTTCGTCCCAGGTAGTCACGTCTGTTCCCGTCCCGGCGTCTCTGGATCGCTGGTCACCGCAACGGTAGACCCCTCCTGCGACGCTCGGGGGACCTCCGCGTCGACCACGCCGCGATTCGGGGCGGTATCGCCCTGCCGGGGCCCGGGACCGGGTCGGACGGGCGTCCGGCCCGCCCCGCCCGGGGTATACTCGTCAGAGTTCATCGCGTTTTCGCCATGCCCGCATGGTGGATTCGATGCGCCGGTGGGTGCTGGGGTCCTCGACCACACCACGTTCCACCGTTGCGCGTACGGGCGCTGGCCAGCGGTCTGATCCGTGTACGGCCTTGTCCTTCGTGTAATCTTCCACGGTTGGCGTCCGCGCCGACCTGTCCGCCCGACCTCTCCCGGTCGGATGAATTTTCGCGTGCGGCAACGTGCGTGATTCTGAGCGCTTGAATGGAGTTACCGTGGCTTCCGTATGCGACGTTTGCGGCAAGGGACCAGGGTTCGGTAACAGTGTTTCCCACTCGCACCGTCGCACCCGCCGCCGCTGGAACCCCAACATCCAGACTGTTCGCACCCGTGTCGGTGGCACGCCCAAGCGCGTGAACGCCTGCACCTCGTGCATCAAGGCCGGCAAGGTGACCCGTTAGGGTTCCCGCACCGCTGCATGTTCCTCGAAGGCCCTCCGACCACGGTCGGGGGGCCTTCGTCGTCCGTGCCGGGCCACGTTCCCGGCGGCTCCCGGTACTCGGCGGGCGGGGATCCGTGGCGCGGGGGTGGCAAGGGGTGCGTGCGTCGGCCAGCCGGGTCACAGCTCGCAGACGTGCCCGTTGAGGGAACAGCGCACCGGGCTCTGCGGGACGCCCAGTGCCTCGAAGGTGAGCGTCGCGGAGGCTCCCGGCTCCAGTCCGTCCCCGCTGCCGGGCTGGCGGGCGAGGATACCGTCGTCGATCGGCTCCCAGTCGGCCTCGCTCACGTCGGTGACCTCGGCGCTGTCGAAGGCCAGGGCCAGCTCCCAGGCCTCCAGCCGGGTTCGCGATGTGTTGGTGACGGTGATGTGGCCGGTGAACCCGGCCGGCGTCGATTCCAGCACCTGGTAGGCGACCGTGGTGGGTTCCGAACCCGCCTGGGTCTGCGGGCCCTGGCTGCCGTCGGCGGCCGACCCGTCGCCCGTGGGCTCCGGTGAGGCGTCCTGGCTGGGCGGGGCCCCGTCCTGTGCGTCGGGTGTCTCGCTGACACCCGGCGTGCCGCCGAACTGGAGGTAGATCTGGGTGGTGCTGTAGCCGAACAGGATCAGCCCGAGGATGACGCCGGAGACGACGAGCACGTTGAGCAGCCGGGGCGGTTCGACGCGTTTGGGAACCGTGCTCTCGATGAGGCCGCCGAGCCGCCGCAGCGCGCCGACGTCCGTCGGCTCACTGCGGTGCGCACCCCGCCGGGTGTCGTTCCGCCAGCCATGGCGCCCCATAAACCGCCTCTCGACGCTCCGCTTCCCGCCCGTCGCCCTTCGTCATGCCGGACGCCTCCGCGGCGGTATCCTCCCAGCCCGTTCCCGGGCCGCTCCTCGTGGGGACTTCCTGGGGCCTGTCGCACCGCACGGGCCCGGGGGCCGGGGCGGAAGGAGACGCGGGCCGCGTTGGCAAAGCCTAGTGTGACAGCCGAACAGGACAAACCCAAAGGGGCTCATCCCCGCCGGAAGTGATCCCAACCCCCGCCCCGGGACGCGCGTCCGTCCACGGTGACGGGCTCCTCGGCCTCCTCTCCGCCGCCGTTCTGTCTCCCGACGGCGGCGGACACCAGACCCACCCGGTGCCAGTGCCCGGGCAGGGCGGTGTCCGGTGGGAACGCGGCGACCAGCGCGTGGTCCTCTCCCCCCGCGACCATGAGGCCGCGAGCGGCCTCCGCCGCCCCCCGCGCCCCGGCCCCCAGGACGGCGACCGCCTCCAGGAGGGCGGGTTCGGGCTGCAGCGCGGCCGATTCCAGATCGATACGCACACCGCTGGTCCGGCAGACGTGTCCGAGGTCCTGGACGAGGCCGTCGCTGACGTCGAGCATGGCGGTGGCGCCGAGCAGGGCCGCCTCGACGCCCCGGGCGTAGGGCGGGCTGGGACGGCGGTGCTCGGACAGGCAGGCTGCGGGTCCGTCGATCCCCCGTTCCAGGAGGGCGAGCCCGGCGGCGGAGAGCCCCAGGTGGCCGGTGTAGGCGATGACGTCACCCGCCCGGGCCCCGTCCCTGCGGACCGGCGCCCTCCCCTGGAGGTCTCCGAGGGCGGTGACGGCGATGGTGAGGGTGTCCGAACCGACCATGTCGCCGCCCACGACGGCACCGCCCGCGACCGCGCACTCGTCGCGTACCCCGGCTGTGAACTCCTCCGCCCAGGCCACGGGGAGGTCGGGGGGTGCGGCGAAGCCGATGAGCAGCCCCGTGGGGCGCGCGCCCATGGCGGCGACGTCCGCGAAGTTCTGGGCGACGGCCCTGTGGCCGACATCGCGGGCGGTGGACCACTCCCTCCGGAAGTGGCGCCCCTCGACCAGCAGGTCGGTGGTCGCGACCGTTCGGCCGTCGGGCGCGGCGACGACCGCCGCGTCGTCACCCGGCCCGAGGATGACATCGTCCGTCGCAGGGAATTGGCTCGTCACGCGTGTGATCAGAGCGAACTCCCCGAGACCCCCAATGGTGTTGTGCACAGAGATCAGGGTACGGTGACGCTCCGGCGCAGTGGTCTAGACCCACGTTTGTCTTTCGTTCGTCATCGGCCGCACCCTCGGCTCGGCCGGGAACCGCTCACCGCTCATCGCTCACACCCGGCGCACACGAAGGAGTTCTCATGGTGCAGGCATACATCCTGATCCAGACCGAGGTCGGTCAGGCGGCGGAGGTGGCGGAGCGGATCCGGGGCATCGAGGGGGTCGAGACGGCCCACGACGTGACCGGGCCCTACGATGTGATCGTCCGGGCCGAGGCCTCCGACATCGACTCGCTGGGCGCCCTCGTGGTGGCGCGTATCCAGCGGTTGGACGGTATCGCACGGACTCTGACCTGTCCCATCGTCAACATCTGACGCGCTCCGCCGCGTCGGCGGCACCCCGGGGGTTACTTGTGCTGAGGCGGTTCGCCGGTGCGGGTCTGGCCGTCGCCCTCGTGGCGACGGGTTGCGGCGCGCAGACCGTGCGGATGGAGCCCCCCGAACCGGACGAGGCGACAGCGCGGACCTGCGCGGGTCTGGTCGAGTCGCTTCCGAACACGCTGCTGGGCGCCGAACGCGCCCAGGTGCGCCCCGACTCGGAGCTCACCGCCGCGTGGGGGGACCCGGCCATCGGTCTGCGCTGCGGGGTCCCCCGTCCCGTGGCACTCGCTCCGGACTCCCTCCTGCAGGAGGTCAACGGCGTGGCCTGGCTGCCGCAGCCGGAGGACGCGCCCACCCTGTACACGGCGGTCGGCCACGAGGCCTACGTCGAGCTGTCGGTCCCGCCGGCCCACGGTGCCCCGGCAGGAGCCCTGAGCACGGTCAGCGACCTCGTCGCCGAGCACGTCCCCTCCCTGCCCGACGGCGAACTCTGACCGGCCCGCGCGAAAACGCGTGGGGGCCGCCGGTGTCCGGCGGCCCCCACTGTCGTCGGACCGGGTGGTCGGGCCCGGTCCTCAGGTCACGGTGTCACGGAGCGATGGGGGTGTCCCGTCACTCCTCTTCCTCCATGGGCTCCTCCTCGGCGCCCTCCTCCTCAGAGCCCTCGGCGCCCTCTTCCTCGGAGCCCTCGGCGCCCTCTTCCTCGGAGCCCTCGCCGCTGATCAGGGCCGCGACCTCGGCCTGCGTCTCCGCCACCTGGCCGGAGCAGGAGGCCCCCGGCTCGGGCACCTCGGTACCGCGCTCGTAGAGGCGCACGAACCGCTGGAGCATCTCGTCGTCAGCGGTCTCGGCCGTGATCTGGCGGCCCCAGCTGGAGGCGACGATCGGCGCTTCCATCTCACCCTCGTAGGGGCTGATCACGAGGTAGTCACCCGCGCTGTACATGCCCGTCAGCTGCTCGACCTGGGCCTCGGGCAGGTCGGGCTCGTAGTTGATCCACACGGCGCCGTGCTCCAGGGAGTGGACCGCGAACTCGGGGGTGACCGGTTCGGGGTACACGCCACAGTTCTGCCAGGCGCTCCAGTGGTCGCCGCCGACGGGCGGGGACTGCTCGTAGTCCACCGGCTGGCCGGTCTCGACGTGTTCGTAGGAGCCGACCTCGTGCTCGGCCACGTTGGACACCGACCGGCTGCGAACCTCCATGAAGACGAGGAAGGCGATCAGCCCGACCACCAGAACCACAGCGGTGACGATCCCGGTGATGGTAAGGATCTTACGGCGGCGCTCCTCTTTGAGGCGTTGTGCCTTGAGCTCGGCCGCGCGCTGGCGGCGCTCCTCCGCCGTCTTCTTCTTTGCCACGGGGTCTCCTGAGGTGGGTGGTGACATAAGGGACTTATCTATCCTCTACTTTGGCACCACAGTTGGGCGATTTGACCAGGATGGTTCCCATGGAACAGACGAACGGTCCCGACTCGGGAGCCGCCGGAGGTGTCGGGGACGCCGACGGAACCCCGGACGAGGGCGAGCATGTTCAGGAGGACATGGCACCGGAGGACGACGCGTCCGCGCAGGTGTCGTGGCGTTCGGTCCCGACATGGATCACGGTGATCCTCGTCGCACTGGCCCTGGCCGCCGGCTACCTGTGGGGCCGCCCCTCCTACCCGTTGGACACCGGGGCGGACGCGGGATTCCTGCGTGACATGAGCGCGCACCACGCCCAGGCGGTGGACATGTCGATGGTCGTCCTGGACAAGACCGAGGACCCCGAGCTCCACACGGTCGCCACGGACATGGCCCGCACCCAGCAGGCGCAGATCGGGATCATGCAGGGCTGGCTGATGGCCTGGGACCTGCCGGCCCGCGGCCCCCGGCCACCGATGACCTGGATGGAGGGACACGACCACGGGGACGGCGACACCGAGGTTCCCGACACCATGCCCGGCCTGGCGAGCCCCGAGGACCTGACGGCCCTGGAGGACGCCGAGGGGGTGGAAGCGGAGCTCCTCTTCCTCGAACTGATGATCGCCCACCACCAGGGCGGTATCGAGATGGCCGAGGCGGAGGTGGACCTGGGCAGCGAGGACATGGTCACCGGGTTCGCCCAGGGGATGATCGACGCCCAGCAGTCGGAGGTGAACCTGATGGAGGGCATGATCGACGACCGCAGCGGATCCGGCGAGGACTGAACGGCACCACCCCCGGATGTGCGGCCGCCGCGCCGCTCAGGAGTGGTGGTGCCCGCAGTTGGGGCAGGTCCTGACCCCCGCCGACATGGGCTCCCCGCACTTGTCACACCAGCGCGCGATCGGTTTGTTCCGCTCCCCCATGGCAGGAGAGCCCTGCTCGGTCGCGCCCATCCTTCACCCCTCCGTCTCGGCCAGTCCGTCCACGATGTCGTCCAGGACCCGGCGTCTGTCGCCGGTCGGCATGAGTCTGAGCTCGCGGAGCGCCGGCGCGGTGTCCACCGCCGTCTCCCGGTGGGGGCCGGGCTCGACAGTGCACACCCGCATGCAGTGCTGGGTCGGGGTGTTCCAGCGCACGCGCTCGGACACCGGGGCGAGGCTGTACACGGTGGCGGGCAGGGCTGCGGGGCGGCCGTGGGAGTGCCAGGCGCTCACGCGGGAGGTCACGTAGCCGGTGAGGAGGGAGTCCATCACTCCCATCTCGGTGAGGTCGGAGACGGCGTCCTTGTCACCCTCGGTACGGCAGTCGCCGCACCCCTCCAGCTCGGCTCTCAGGAGCCAGCGGGCGCGCGCGTGGCTCACGTCTGAGTTCTTCAGCTTGCTCGGGTGGCGGTGTCCCATACACGGCAGGGTATGACGGCAGGGCCTCGGGGAGTAGGCGCTCCGCCGTTCTTCCCTGGTGCATCAGGTAGGCAACGTCAGAGGCCCCGGTCATCGACCGGGGCCTCCCTCGTCTGCGCTACTCGCCTGTGCGAACGCCCGACAGAAGGGCTGACCACTCGGTTCCGGGGAAGGCGAGCATCCCCGCCTCGCGGTTCTGGGTGTCGCGAACGGCGGAGCCACCGGCGAAGTCGGCAACCTCCACGCAGTTCTCGCCGCGCGCGGTGCTGTAGCTGGACTTGCGGAACTCCAGGTCAGGGTGGGATTGCTGGTATTGCATTGTCGTCCTCTTAGCTGATGAGGCTCTCCAGGAACACGACTGACTCCTGTATGCCCAGAGCGGATGCACTCACATACTGATACACGCGATCCCAGGCTTCGATGTCCTCTGGCTCATCATGTACCCGCTGCACCACGCTGTTCTCGGTGCAGACCAGGCCAGTGTCCTCGGCGAAGTCCAGCATCATGAAGGCGCCACCCACGGCAGCGTGCAGACCTGCCGAGTCCGGGAGCACCTGGACGCGAAGATCGGGGCGCTGGACGTCGATCAGGTGGCGGATCTGCTCTTCGCGAACCCCTTCGGGACTCTTGCGGAGTGCGGCCTCGTCGATGATCGCCCAGTACTTCGGGCCGTCCGCCTTGGGGTCCAAGATGCGCTGCCGCAACATCCTGGCCTC
Source organism: Nocardiopsis sp. NPDC058631 (assembly GCF_042716955.1). Classification (NCBI taxonomy): domain Bacteria; kingdom Bacillati; phylum Actinomycetota; class Actinomycetes; order Streptosporangiales; family Nocardiopsidaceae; genus Nocardiopsis; species Nocardiopsis sp. NPDC058631. The sequence goes on from NZ_JBHXQY010000009.1 coordinate 44,828, forward strand.
CACACGGCGATCGATCTCCTCCGAGTCGACGATACCTCCGCCGATGATGACCGCTCGCGCATAGGCGTGCGTCTGGAGCAGGCCGGGGATGATGGTGAGGGCGACGTCCCTGATGCGCGAGGCCCCCGGTTCCAGACCAGTGAGCTTGCCTTCGATCACGTCGTCATAACTCCGCCACCAGCTCTTCTGCCGAGCTTCTTTGGCGAGACGAATGTATTCGGCGCGGTCGTTCAGACCCTGGATGCCGTAGATGTCCAGCAGGACCTCGACGTCTTCGAGCTTGGGGCGCACCCACTCGTCGCGTTCCAGCCGCGTGATCTTCGAGGGCGACCACCGTGTGGCACCGAGCTCGTGCGCTCTTTCGGTGACCTGGTCCGCGGTCAGACCTGAGGTCTCTCGACTCTCACGCAAGAGCCGTGACAGACGCCGCTTACTCAGGGGCGGTGACGTGGCCACGACGGGACACTCCTTGCTCTGGTCCTTGGACGGGCGCCCCGATCCTACGACTGAGTCTGGGTTTCCGGACATTTAACGCATCACCAACTTCAAAGTAGGGGATCTATCAGTGATTCTCTCACCAATACAAAAGTTGGTCTTGCACTTTTTCGTTTTGGGGGTGACGATGGTCCCACCTGATGAATCCCACCGGGCGTCCCACCCGGCCCCACACAGGAGGTGTGCGCCATGCCGCGCTCCCTGCACCCTTCGGCTCTCGAAGCCGTCCGCACCCTCGCCGCTGAGGCGATCCGACACCGTCGGCCCCGACGGGTCACCCGCGTCCGGATCTACGCCCTGGCCCTCGCGCCCGCCGGTCCCTCGCTCACCGTCCTGGGCGCGGTCCTGGACGGCCTTCACCGCCTGGGCACCTCATGAGCGGCGCCGACATTGCCACCCAGGGCCTGCTCACCGCTGCCGCTGAGGCTCTCGACCTCCCCTATCCGAGCACCCCGCGGGCGCGCGTGGCCTACCTGGAGCTGGGCCGTGACCGGGCGGCCGTCGTCCGCTGCGCCCTGCACCACGCGCTGACCAGCGGTGACATGGCCGCCGCCACCGACATGATCGACTCCGTGGCGCTCACGCACCCCGTGACCTATCCGGCGGAGCAGCGGTGGAGCCCGGCCGGGATGGAAGCGCAGGTGCCCCGATGATGCCCCCGCCCGAGCTGTGCTCCGACAAGCGCCTGACCGAGGGCGGGCGCCACCGCCGCTGCGTCATCGAGGTCGGCCACGACGGCGACCACATGGACGCGGACGGCGAGTGCTGGGAGCCCCCGGGGCTCACCCTGGCCCGGCTCCAGAAGACGTGGGGCGCCACCTACTGGATCCGGTGGACCGGGACCCTGTGGCTGGCGACCGCCCGCGACCCCCGAGCCCCGCACCAGACCGAGATCGAGAACACGCCCGAGCAGCTCGCGCGGGCGATCCAGCTCCACAACACTCCACGCCCCATCACCCGCGCGAGGAGCCACCCGTGAGACCCCGCGCGCCCTGGAGCCCGAGGACCCTTCCCTCCGGGGCGCGCGATAGTACGACGGACGAACGCTGCCCGACGGGACGAATTCCCTTCGGGCAGCGTTTTCGCAGGTCAGGACGTAGACAGGGGTCACGTTTCCCTGCCCGCCCTCGTGCACTACATTGTGTAGTACTACCGGAGGTCGGTACCTGAGAGGTGGGCATGGAAGCTCTTGAACTCGCGAGGTGGCAGTTCGGCGTCACCACGATCTACCACTTCCTGTTCGTCCCGCTCACGATCGGACTGTCGTTCATCGTGGCCGTGCTCCAGACCCTCTGGTACCGCACCGGCAGACACGAGTACCTCCAGGCGACCCAGTTCTTCGGCAAGCTGTTCCTGATCAACTTCGCCATGGGCGTGGTCACCGGCATCGTGCAGGAGTTCCAGTTCGGCATGAACTGGAGCGAGTACTCGCGGTTCGTCGGCGACGTGTTCGGCGCCCCCCTGGCCATGGAGGCCCTGCTCGCCTTCTTCCTGGAGTCGACCTTCATCGGACTCTGGATCTTCGGCTGGCACCGGCTCCCCCGCGGAGTCCACCTGGCCTGCATCTGGATGGTCGCCGTCGGCACCAACCTGTCCGCGTACTTCATCCTCGCCGCCAACGCGTGGATGCGGCACCCGGTCGGATTCTCCGTCAACGAGGAGAACGGGCGCGCCGAACTCAACGACATCTGGGCCGTCCTCAGCAACGACCAGGCCTGGTCCACCTACCTGCACACCGTCTCGGCGGCGTTCATCACCGCCGGGCTGTTCGTCGTGTGCGTCAGCGCCTACAAGCTCTGGCGCAACCAGCGGCACGGCGACACCGGCATCGCGGGCGTCGCACCGCCGAAGAACGACTTCGCCCTGTTCCGGGGCACCCTCAAGGTGGGGCTGGTCTTCACCCTGATCGCCGGCGCGGTCGTCGTCTTCTCCGGCGACCACCAGGCCAAGCTCGCCGCCGAGTACGAGCCCATGAAGCTCGCCGCCGCCGAGGCCCTGTGGGAGACCGAGGAGGGCGCCGCCTTCTCCGCCCTGGCCGTCGGAGACACCGAGGCGCGCTACAACCCCGTCGACGTCACCATCCCCAACGTGCTCAGCTTCCTCGCGACCGGCACGTTCGACGGCGAGGTCCACGGGATGAACAACCTCCAGGAGGCGTACGAGGAGTACTACGGGCCCGGCGACTACACCCCCAACGTGTTCGTCGTCTACTGGTCCTTCCGCCTGATGATGGGCTTCGGCCTCTTCGGCATCGCCGTCGCCGCCCTGGGCCTGTGGCTCACCAGGGGGAGGAGTCGCACACCGACCAACCGGTGGTTCTACCTCGCGGCGATGCTCGCCCTGCCCGCCGCCCTGGCCGCGAACATCTTCGGCTGGGTCCTCACCGAGATGGGCCGCCAACCCTGGACGGTGCACGGCTACCTGCTCACCGCCGACAGCGTCTCGCCCGGGGTCAGCCTCGGGACCGTCGCGATGAGCCTGACCATCTTCACCGCCCTCTACGGGCTCCTCGCCGTGGTGGAGGTCGGGCTGCTGGTCAAGTACGTCAAGGCCGGACCCTCCCACCTCGTTCCCGACCTGGAGAACGACGAGGACGAGTCCCAGATCCCGCACTTCAGCTACTAGGAGCCACGGACCATGGAACTCCCCGTCATCTGGTTCATCGCCATCTCGGTCCTGTGGATCGGGTACTTCGTCCTGGAAGGGTTCGACTTCGGGGTCGGCACCCTCCTTCCGTTCATGGGCAAGCGCAACTCCGTCGACCGCCGGGTCGCCATCAACTCCATCGGCCCCGTCTGGGACGCCAACGAGGTGTGGCTGCTCACCGCGGGCGGCGCCATGTTCGCCGCCTTCCCCGCCTGGTACGCCTCCCTGTTCAGCGGGTTCTACGTACCGCTCTTCGCCATCCTGATCGCGCTGATCCTTCGCGGAGTCGCGTTCGAGTACCGGGGCAAGCGCGACAGCGACACCTGGCGGACCTGGTGGGACCGGGCGATCTTCTTCGGCAGCGCCGTACCCGCCCTGCTGTGGGGCGTCGCGTTCGCCAACATCGTCCAGGGCGTGGCCATGGACTCCGACCACATCGTCACCGCCTCCACGGTGGACCTGCTCAACCCCTACGCCCTGCTCGGCGGGCTGACGACACTGTCGCTGTTCACCCTGCACGGGGCGATCTTCCTGACCCTGAAGACCGACGGGCCGGTACGGGTGCGCGCGCGGCGGGCCGCGCTGGTGGTCGCCTGCGTGGCGGTCCCGGCAGGGGCCGGGTTCCTGCTGTGGACCCAGGCCGCGCACGGCGGCCCGTGGACCCTGCCGCTCGTCGTGGTCGCCGCCGCCGCCCTGGTGGGCGGGGTCGTGGCGGCCTGGCGGGGCCGCGAGGGGTGGTCGTTCGCGTTCACGGCGCTGACCATCCTCACCGCGGTCGCCGCGCTCTTCGGGACGCTCTTCCCGAACGTGCTGCCGTCCACCACGGACCCGGCCTTCAGCCTGACCGTGGAGAACGCGTCCTCCGCCGACTACACGCTCACGGTGATGACCTGGGTGGCGGTGGTGTTCCTGCCGCTGGTGCTCCTGTACCAGGGCTGGAGCTACTGGGTGTTCCGCCGCCGGGTGACCGGCGCGTCGGTGACCGGCGCGTCGGTGACCGGCGCGTCGGTGACCGGGGAGAGCGTCACCGCGACGGGCGAGGGTCCGGGGCACGGCGACGGGGCCGGTGACCGGAGTGTTCCCGTCCCCTGACCCGCGGGGGCGCGGGCGGTCCGCCCGCACCCCCGCCGCACGGCCGACCCGCACGGCCCGGGGTTCCCGGCCGCACCGGGGCTCCCTGGTGGATACTGGCCCGACGCCCGGCCCGACCCGCGCCGTGCCGTGTGGAAGAGCCCTCCATCCCTACCGGGTACCCGCGAGGCCCGGCCGAGACGACAAGGTCCGCACGCATGAAACCCCTTGATCCGCGCCTGGTACGCACCGCGAGCGCGGTCCGGGCGCACCTGGTGGTCTCCGTGGTCAGCGGAGTGCTCATCACCGGCCTGATCCTCGCCCAGGCCTGGCTGCTCGCCCGCGTCATCAGCGGCGCCTGGCAGGGGGAGGGGCTGGGCTCGCTGGGCTGGGCGATCGGCGCCGTCGCCGCCATCGCCCTGGTGCGCGCGCTGCTGTCGTACCTGGCCGAGACCTCCGCCCTGTACAGCGCCGCGCGCACGAAGTCGCAGCTGCGCCGGCGCCTGGTGGCGCATGTGACGGGGTCCGGCAAGGTGTGGACCGCCGAACCCGGCGCCGAGGACGGGCAGGGGTCGCCGAAGGCGGGCGAACTCGTGACCCTGGCGACCCGGGGGCTGGACGCCCTGGACGACTACTTCGCCCGCTACCTCCCCCAGCTCGTGCTGGCCGCGATCGTGCCGGTCGCGGTCCTGGTGGTGGTGTTCTGGTCGGACTGGATCTCCGGAGTCGTCGTCCTGGTGACGCTGCCGCTGATCCCGGTCTTCATGGCGCTCATCGGGATGCACACGCAGGCCCGGACCGACCGGCAGTGGCGGCTCCTGAGCCGTCTTGGCGGCCACTTCCTCGACGTGGTGGAGGGGCTTCCGACCCTGGCGGTGTTCCGTCGCGCCAAGGCGCAGGCGGCGATCATCCGACGGGTGGGCGAGGACCACCGGAAGGCGACGATGGGGACGCTGCGGATCGCGTTCCTGTCGGCGTTCGCACTGGAGCTGCTGTCGACCCTGGCCGTGGCCCTGGTCGCGGTGGAGGTGGGACTGCGCCTCCTGGGCGGCCACATGGACTACCAGACCGCGCTCCTCGTGCTGATCCTGGCGCCGGAGGCGTACCTGCCGCTGCGCGAGGTCGGGGCCAGGTTCCACGCGAGTATGGAGGGCGTGGCCGCCGCGGATCAGGTGTTCACCGAACTGGACCGCGAGCGCGGCGTGCCCGCCGGAGAGGACGGGGAGCGCTCCGGGGTCTGCGCTCCCCCGGCGACCGGTGGGGCGGCGGCAGCGGCGGGCGGTGACATCCGCTTCGAGGGGGTGGGGATGAGCTACCCGGACAGGGACCTCCCGGCGCTGTCCTCACTGGATCTGGAGGTGGCGGCGGGTGAGCACGTCCTGCTCACCGGCCCCAGCGGAGCCGGGAAGACCACACTGCTGTCCCTGGTGCTGCGGTTGAACGAGCCCACCGAGGGGCGGATCAGCGTACGCGCGCCCGGCGGCGGATGGGAGGCCCTGGACGGGATCCCGGCCGACGACTGGAGGCTCGGCATCGCGTGGGTGCCCCAGCACCCCTACCTCTTCGACGTGTCCGTGGCCGACAACATCCGGCTCGGAGCCCCCGGCGCCTCCCTGGAGCGGGTCAGGGAGGCGGCCCGGCTCGCCGAGGCCGACGCCTTCGTCCGCGCACTGCCCGAGGGCTACGACACCAGGCTCGGCGAGCGCGGCGCACGGCTGTCGGCGGGACAGCGGCAGCGCATCGCGCTGGCCCGCGCGATGTGCCGCGACGCGCCACTGGTCCTGCTGGACGAACCCACCGCCCACCTGGACCCGGAGAACGCGGCGGCGGTGCGCACCGCCGTCACACGCCTCCTGGAGGGGCGGACCGCCGTCATCGTCGCGCACGACACCGGTTGGGCCAGGAACGCCCTCGGCGGCACCCTGCGGTCCGTGTCGCTGCCGCTGCCGACCCCGGAAGGAAGCGTGTCGCGATGAACCACGGGAGCACCGAGGACACGGGCGGAGCCCCCCGGGCCTCCGTGGCCGGTACCCCGACCGGTACCGGCGGGGACGCCCCTGAGGTCCCCGGACGCGCACGCCGTCGCGACCCGCTGCTGCGGATGGTCGCCCTGGCCCGGCCGCGCGGCGGCCGGTTCGCCCTGGGCGTCCTGTGGGGAGCCACCGCCACGGGAGCCGGGGTGGCGCTGCTGGGGGTGGCCGCGTGGATGCTCGCCACCGCCGCGAACCACCCCGGCATCACCGCGCTCGGCATCTCCGTCGTCGCCACCCGCGCGCTGGGGGTGGGCCGCGGCGTGGCCCGTTACCTGGAACGGCTGGTCACGCACGACGCCGCGTTCCGGACGCTGGCCGAGGTACGGGTGCGGGTGTACGAACGGCTGGCGGCGACCGAGCCGTTCGGCCGCTTCCGCTCCGGCGACCTGGTGTCACGCCTGGTCAACGACACCGAGGCCACCCTGGACCTCCTGGTACGCGGGCTGACTCCCCCGCTGATCTCGCTGGTGACCGGCGGCGCGACGGTCCTGTTCCTGACGGCGGTGTACGTGCCGGGCGGACTCCTGCTGGCGGGCGGTCTGCTCCTGGCCGGGCTGGCGGTCCCGCTGGCCGCCGCCGCGTTGGGCAGGGGACCCGGTACGCGGCAGGCCAGGGCGCGCGGTGAGCTGTCCACCGCGCTCGTGGACACCCTGCACGGGGCCCCCGACCTGGTCGCCTACGGTGCGATGGACCGGCAGGTGGCGCGGGTCGACGCGGCCGACGCAGAGCTCACCCGGCTGGCACAGCGGGACGCGGCGGTCCTCGGCCTCGGCGCCGGGGCCTCCGCGCTGATCACGGGGCTGACCGTGTGGGGCGCCCTGTTCCTCGGGGTGGCCGCCGTGGAGGGCGGCACGCTCAGCGCCGTGTCGCTGGCGGTCCTGGTCCTGACGACGCTGGCGGCGTTCGAGATCGTCGCCCCGCTGCCCGCCGTCGCGGCCAGGCTCGGAGCGATCCGGGCCAGTGGGGCGCGCCTGTTCGGGGTGTTGGACACCCCGCCCGCCACCGCCCCGCCCACCCGCTCGGGGCTGGACCCGGACGGGGAGGCGACGGTGCGGGTACGGGACCTGCGCGTCCGCTACGGACCGGACGAACCGTGGGCCCTGGACGGGGTGGATTTGGAGATCCCCGCCGGGTGGACGGTCGCGGTGATCGGACCGAGCGGAGCGGGCAAGAGCACACTGGCGTCGGTGCTCCTGAGGTTCCGCGACCCGGACGGGGGCAGGGTGGAGCTCGGCGGCGAGGACATCACGTCGTACCCGGCGGACGAGGTGCGCGGAGTGGTGTCGGGGGTGCCGCAGGACCCGCACGTGTTCGCCTCGACCCTGCGGGAGAACCTGCGCCTGGCACGTCCGGAGGCGCAGGACCAGGTCCTGTGGGAGGCGTTGCGGCGTGCACGGCTGGCCGACGACGTCGCGGCGATGCCGAGGGGGTTGGACACCCGGGTGGGTACGCACGGCCTGGGGTTGAGCGGCGGGATGGCGCAGCGGCTGGCGCTGGCCCGTGCCGTGCTGGCCGCACCGCGCGTGCTCGTGCTGGACGAGCCGACCGCCCACCTGGACCCGGACACGCGCGACGGGGTCGTGGACGACCTTCTGGCCGCCGCCGAGGGCTTCTCCACCCTGCTGATCACACACGACCTGACGGGCCTGGACCGGGTGGACCGGATCTACGTGGTGCGCGACGGGAGGGTGGTCCAGCACGGCACGCATGAGGAGCTCACCCGCGCGAAGGGCTGGTACCGCGACGTCGGCTCCGGTTGAGCCGCAGGCGCCGGGGGGCGGGCGGGTGGCTCACCATCGGTGAAGGACGGCCCACCGGGCTCAGCCGCTCAGGACGCTGTCGACGGCGGCGAACAGGGTTGCGGTCTCGGATGTGAGAAGGGACTCCGAGTTCGGAAAAGCCCTTTCGACCGAGAGGCCGTTGACCACGGTGATCAGGAACTTCGCGCGTTGGGTGTTGTCTCCGCCGGGCAGTGCTCCCTCGGTGGCCAGGACGGACAGCCAGTGCTCCACGCGGTGCCGCGCTGCCCGTTCCATGGCGAGGTAGGCCGCCCGGGTCTCCTCGGTCGGTTCGGGGGCGATGAACATTTCATAGGTCGTGCCCCATAGCTCTCTCGCCCGCTTTCCGGTGCCGACAGGCGCGAGCAGCTGCCGGACGCAGCTGACCAGCCGGTCCCGCGCCGGCAGGGCCGTGTCGTGGATGGGATCGCCTGCGAACACCGTCTCGTAGACGCCGGCGAGCACGGCGTCCTGAAGAGCGTCCTGCGTCGGGAAGTGATGCCGGAGAGAGCCCGTACTCACCCCGGCCCTGGCGGCGACGGCCCGCACGCTCAGCCGTGCGGCCGGATCCTCGCCCAGCATCGTCGCGGCCGCCACCAGGATCCTCTCGCGAGAACTGGGCTTCGCGCTGGTTGGTTCAGTCATCACACCTCCTTCTCCCACCTTACCAATACACCGTACTAATACAGTGTGTTAGTCTCCCGATGACACCAACACAGTGTGTTGGTCACGCATCCGTCCGGGGAGGGGGAGGGACATGCTCGACCAGTGGCGCCGCCGACGGGCGGCACGGCGTCTGCGGGGCGGGGACGGACACGAGCTGCGCGGCTTCCGTTGGTGGCAGTTGCTCGGCCGCTCCCTGTTCCACCTGCGCCTCACCCGGATCGACGGCCGCCGGACGGAGTACGCGGTCGACGTCAGGCACCGGGGCGAGGGCGAAGACGCCGAGGTCAGGGCACACCTGTACCTCGACGGCCGACACCGCGCCCAGTCCAGGGTCCCCGCGTCCTTCCCCGTCCCGGGCGGTCACATCGAGGTCGCCACGAGCGGCTTCGGGCTCAAGCGCTGCCACTACGTCACCGCAGACGGCTCGGAGCACCAGCTCACCCCCGACCCCCGGTCCGGCGAGGGCCGCCGCGCCCGCCTGGACCGCGAGCACCCGGCCCTGAGCCGCTGGATCGGGGTCGTCTCGGTGGTCCTGCTCCTCGTCGGTGTCGGCCTGAACCTCCTCCAGGTCCTCGAACCGGTCTCGCAGATCCCCCCGGTCCACGAGGTGACCGGGACCTTCGCATCACCCGTCGTGCTGCCGTTCTGGCTCAACCTCACACTCGGAGCCGGCGCCGCCCTGGGCAGCGCCGAACGCGCGCTCCGGCTGCGCTACTCCTGGCTGCTCGACGGCGCGGGCAACTGAACTCCCCACCGAAAGGACATCCATGACCACCCGCCATCCCGACCGCGCTCCGGCCCCGCCGCCCGGCGACCCGGTGCGCTCGACCCCGCTGTCGGAGCGGTCCCTGGCCCCCGACCTGGCCCGGGGGATGATGCTGCTGCTGATCGCCCTGGCGCACACCCCCTACTTCCTCTACGTCGCGCAGGCGGGCATGGTCGGCGTGCACCCGGTGGAGGGGGGTGTGGCCGACAAGATCGCCCAGGCGTTCACGCTGATCGTGGTGGACGCCCGGGTCTACACGATGTTCGGGTTCCTGTTCGCCTACGGCATCGGGCAGATGTACGCACGCCAGACGGCCAAGGGAACCAGCGCCGTCCAGGTGCGCCGGCTGCTGCGCCGGCGCCATCTGTGGATGATCGTGTTCGGGGCGGTGCACGCACTCCTGCTGTGGCAGGGCGACATCATCGGCATGTACGGGCTGATCGGCCTGATCATGGTGCCTCTGTTCTTCGGCCGCTCGGACCGCACGCTCAAGGTCTGGATCGGGGTCCTGCTCGCGCTGGCCGCGCTGGCCTCCCTGGCGGGCGCGCTGGCCACGACCGATGCCGGCGGCGCGGTGGCGGCCGAGATGCAACGGGCCAGTATCGCCGAGCCGTCCTATCTCGCCTCGGCGGCGGTGCGGCTCCCGGTGTGGGTGATCCAGACGCTCACCGGTATCGCGCAGTTGGCGCTTCCGGCGGCGTTCCTGATGGGCGTGCTGGCGGCGCGGCACCGGCTGTTGGACGAGCCGGGCCGGCACCTGGTGCTGCTGCGGCGGCTGGCGTTCTGGGGGATCGCCGCCGGGTGGATCAGCGGTGCGGTTCTGGCTCTCCAGCACACCGGGGTCGTCGAATTCGGTCCGGTGTCGGTGCTGACCGGGGTGCACTTCTTCGCCGGGACCTTCACCGGGGTGGGCTACGCGGCGCTGTTCGGTCTGGTGGCGCACCGGTTGAGCGGGCGTGCCGCCGCCACGGCGTGGCCGGTCCGGTGGATCGGGGCGCTGGGCCGACGGTCGATGAGCGGGTACCTGGCGCAGTCGCTGGTGTGGGGGCCCTTGCTGGCCGCCTGGGGGCTGGGACTGGGCGCTCACCTGTCGAGCTGGTCGGTGTCGGTGCTGGCGGTCCTCACCTGGGCGGTGACGGTGGCCGGTGCGGCGGCGCTGGAGCGGGCGGGCCGGCGGGGCCCGGCTGAGGTGCTGCTGCGCAAGCTGACCTACCGGAAGGTGCGGTCCGGCACCGGATGAGCGGGCCGACCCGGGGAGGTTCTCCCCGGGCCGCCCGTACCGCCCCCCCGCACCGGAGCACCCGTGCGCGGGGGGCGGCCCCGGCCCCGATCTGACACCCGGGCCGGGGTCCTCTAGTGTTCCCCCGTGGCCAATCCTGTACGTGAGTTCTTCGGCGGAGTCGGCGTCCTGGCACGCGGCTTCGCCCTCTTGTTGCGCAAACCGCGCCTGTTCCTGCTCGGGGCCCTGCCGGCCCTGATCACCTCCCTCGTCTTCCTGGTCCTGTTCGTCCTCCTCGTGGTGAACCTGGTCGACCTGGCTGCGTGGGCGACCCCCTTCAGCGACGACTGGGCCCCTGTCTGGCAGGGGCTCATCCGCGGAGCCGTGTCGGTCGGCATCCTGGCCGGGACGATCCTGCTGATGGTGGTGACGTTCACCACGGTGACCCTGACGCTCGGGGCGCCCATCTACGACAAGATCACCGAGCTGGTCGAGGAGGAGCTGGGCAACGCGCCCGAGGACCCCGACGAGCCGCTGATGGCGTCGATGTGGCGTGCGGTGCGCCAGTCGCTCGTGATCGTCGCGGTGTCCCTGGTGGTGTCGGTCCTCGTCCTCGTGGTCGGTTTCATCCCGCTGGCCGGGCAGGTGATCGGCCCGGTGCTGGCCGCCCTCCTGGGCGGGTGGCTGCTGGCGATCGAGCTGCTGGCGAGCGCGTTCGACCGGCGCAGGCTGACGACCATCCGCGACCGACGGCAGCACATGGCGAAGCGGCGGATGCGTGTGCTCGGCTTCGCGGTGCCGACGTACCTTCTGCTGGCGATCCCGTTCGTGGCGGTCGTGGTGTTCCCCGCCGCCACGGCGGCCGGTGCGATCCTCACCCGCGACCTGGTGCCCGCGGGTCCGCCCGGGATCCCGGGCGGACCGGAGGGGAGCGGCGACCGCGTCGGCCCGGGCGGCCCCGGGGCACCCGGAGGCGCGCTGTCCGACGGAGCGGCCGACACCCTTCGCGCCGGCGGCGCCCTGTCCGAGGGTGCGCGGCCGGCCGGGTACGCGGAGCCCGGCCCCCAGCAGCCCCAGTCCCCTCCCGACCACCGGGGACCACAGCGTCCTCCCCACGGTCCCGCCTCGGGCTGACAGCTGACCGGCCCGGGAGAGCCCCCGTTTCCCGTGGCCGGTCACCCCGTCGGAGCGCGCCTCCATGGCATGGAGGAGGTCTGGGGTTCGAATCCCCATAGCTCCACGAGACTCTGGGCGACCCTGCTCCCACCCACCCCCCCCCCCGGGGGGGCCGGGGGGGGCCGGGCCCCCCCCCCCACGCCCGGCGCGCGACCGGTCGGTCGCCCGCCTGTGGACAGGGCCTGGGAGGGCCCGTGCGCCCGTCTACCGCAGGCCGGGGTCGCGGCGCAGGGCGGTGGTGATCATCCGCTCGATCAGCTCGGCGTAGTCCACGCCGGTCGCGGCCCACATCTGCGGGAACGCCGAGGACGGGGTGAACCCGGGCATCGTGTTGAGTTCGTTGACGAGGATCTCGCCGTCCCGGGTGTAGAAGAAGTCCACTCGGGCCAGGCCCTCGCAGCCCATCGCCTCGAACACCTCGGCGGCCATCGCGCGCAGCCGGGCCGTGGCCTCCTCGGGGATCTCCGCCGGGATGGTGAGGCCGCTCGTCGACAGGTACTTGGCCTCGAAGTCGTAGAAGTCGAAACCGTCGGCGACGTGCACCTCGGCCGGGAAGGACACGTCGGGCGTCCCTCCGTCCTCGGCCTCCAGGACCCCGCACTCGATCTCGCGGCCGACGACCTGGGCCTCCACCAGCACCTTGGGGTCGTGTTCCCGGGCGGCCTCGACGGCGGCGACGACGGCGTCGGCGTCGGCGGAGTCGCTCACCTTGGTGATGCCGTGGCTGCTGCCCGCGCGGGCGGGCTTGACGAACACGGTGGTGCCCAGTTCGGCGACGTCGTCCAGCACCCGCTTGCGCTCCGTACGCCACTGGCGGTCGGAGATCGCGACGAAGTCACTGGTGGGGATGCCGTTGCCGCGGAGCATGGCCTTCATGAAGACCTTGTCCATGGCGGCGGCGCTGGAGAACACCCCGGCGCCCGCGTAGCGGACACCGATCATCTCGAACAGCCCCTGGATGGTGCCGTCCTCACCGAAGGGCCCGTGCAGCAGCGGCAGGACCACGTCCACCTCGGCCAGCCGCTCGGGGCCCTTCCCCGGGTGGACGACCATCAGCTGACCGGCCGCGTCGAAGGGCAGGGCCAGGTCCGCGCCGTCCTCGGGCACGGTCGGCAGCGCCCTGGTGGCCTCGTCGATGCGGAGCCGTTCGGGATCGCCCGAGGTCAGTACCCAGTTGCCCGTCCTGGTGATACCGACGGGGACGACCTCGTAGCGGTCCCCGTCGATGACGGACAACACGCTCCCCGCGGTGACGCAGGAGATCTCGTGTTCGGAACTACGCCCGCCGAAGACGACGGCGACCCGAATCTTGCGCTGCTCGGACGACATGCTGCCTGACCTTATCTCGCCAACTGATGGAACCGGAACCGGGAGAACTACCCGTGATGTGTCAGTTTTCCCTGCCGAGGGCGCTGAGAGCGTCCTCGATGAGGTCCTGGGGATCCTCCAGCCCGATGGAGAACCGCACCGCGCCGGGTGAGATGCCCGCGGCCTCCAGTTCGGCCTCGCTCATGTTGCGGTGCGAGGTGGAGGCGACATGACCGGCCAGGGTGTGGGTGCCGCCGAGCGACGCCGCGATGGTCGCCACGCGCAGGCGGTCGGCGAAGGCCATCCCCGCGTCCCGGCCGCCGACCGGGTGCACGGTGACGACCGCGCCGCGGCGCCCGCTGTCGAACAGCTTGTCCGCGAGCGCGGCCTGCGGGTGCGAGTCGAGGGAGGGGTGGTCGACCCGCTCGACGAGGGGGTGGCCCTCCAGCGCCGCGGCGAAGGCCGCCGCGGTCTCGCACTGGCGCCGGACCCGGAGCGGCAGCGTCTCCAGTCCCCGGTGCAGCAGGTAGGCCTCGTCGGGGGCGAGGCAGGGTCCCAGGTCGATGCGCGCCGAACGGATGCGCCCGATGAGGTCCGGGGAGGCCACGGCCACGCCACCGGTGGTGTCGCTGTGACCGCCGATGTACTTGGTGGCGGAGTGCACGACCACGTCGGCACCGTGCTCCAGGGGGCGGCAGACCGCCGGGGAGGCGAACGTGGAGTCGACCACCAGCGCGGCACCGGCCTCGCGGGCGATCCGCGCCAGGCCCGGCAGGTCGGACACGGTCATCGTGGGGTTGGACAGGGTCTCGGTGAACACCACACGGGTCTGCGGTCCGACGGCGGCGCGTACCGCGTCGAGGTCGGTGACGTCCACGAAGTCGGTGCGCACGCCGAACCGGCGCAGCAGCCGGTCCAGCAGGGAGTACGTGTTGCCGTAGATGGAGCGGGAGGCCACCACGTGCGCGCCTGCCTCGGTCAGTGCCAGGAGGACGGTGCTGAGCGCTCCCATGCCCGAGGCGAAGGCCTGGCCGCGCACCGGGTCCGGGAGGCCCGCGCCCTCCAGCGCCGCCACCGCGTCAGCGAACGCGTCGACGGTGGGGCTGTCGATACGGGCGTAGGAGTACCCGCCGGTGGTGCCCGCGAGGACGTCGGCGTACTGCTGGGAGGTGTCGAACGCGTAGGTGGTCGCCCTGTGGACCGGCATGCGCATGGGGCGCTCGGCCGGGACCGGCGCCTGCGGGAGGGAGACCGCCCGCGTGTACTCGCCCCCGGGCCCTGGTGTGTGTGACATCGTGCTCGCTCTCAGACCCCGTAGCGTTCGGGCTTGCTGCTGCGTGACATGAACGCCACCAGCGCCTCGGCCGGGCTCAGGTCGTGGTGCATCATCTTGACGACGGTCTCGGTGATCGGCATGTCCACCCCGTTGGCCCATCCGAGTTCGAGGACAGACTCGGAGGACTTGACCCCCTCGGCGGTCTGCCTGGTCTCCGCCACGACCTGTTCGAGGGTCTTGCCCGCGCCCAGCTTCTCACCGAAAGTCCGGTTCCGCGACAGGGGAGACGAGCATGTCGCCACGAGGTCCCCCAACCCCGCCAGGCCGGACAGCGTGTGCTCGTCGGCGCCCAGCGCCACCGCGAGGCGTGTCGTCTCGGCCAGGCCCCGGGTGATGAGGGACGCCTTGGTGTTGTCCCCGAACCCCATGCCCTCGGCCACGCCCACGGCAAGGCCGATCACGTTCTTCATCGCGCCGCCGATCTCCACCCCCACCAGGTCGGTACTGGTGTAGGGGCGGAAGTAGGCCGACTTGAACAGGGACTGGAGCCGGACCGCGGTGTCCTCGTGCGGACACGCGACGACGGCGGTGGCGGGCTGGCGTTCGGCGATCTCCCGGGCCAGGTTGGGGCCCGACACGACCGCGATGCGCTCCTCCGGGTACTCCAGCACCTGGGCGATGATCTGGCTGACCCGCAGGCAGGTCCCCAGCTCCACGCCCTTCATGAGGCTGACGACCACCGCGTCGTCGCGCAGGTGGGGACGCCACTCCACGAGGTTGGCCCGCAGTGTCTGCGAGGGGACCGCCAGCACCACCACGTCGGCCTCGGCGAGCGCCTTGGCCGCGTCGGTGGTGGCCCGCAGCCGCGGGTTCAGGCCGATGCCGGGGAAGTAGTCCGGATTCTCGGAGGTCTGGTTGACCGCGTCCACGACGGACGTCCGGCGGCCCCACAGCACCACCTCGACGGTCCTGCCCCCGGGGTCCCGTTCCCGGGCCAGGTCCGCGGCGTCCGCGATGATGTTCGCGAACACGGTGCCCCAGGAGCCCGCGCCGAGAACGGCGACCCTCACGTTGTCGGTACCCATCTGCCCCGTCACGCCTCCGTACTGCTCTTCCCGTTGTCGCCGCTGTCCGCGGCGCCGTCGTTCGTCCCGCCCTCGTTCGTGCCGCCGTCGGCGTCACCGACCTGGGTGAGCCGCTCGGCCCGCTTGGCCTCGGCGGCCTCCTCACGCGCCCTCTTGAAGTCGAAGGGGATCGCGGGCGGTTCCTCCCCACGGATCTGCGCCTGGAGTGCGGTGATGTCGCGCATGATGAGCTCGGTGGCCTCCTTGAGGACCGTCGCGGTGAGCGGCCGGCCCTCGAACTGGGAGAGGTCGACCGGCGGCCCCGCCCGGAAGTCGATGCGCTTGCGCGGGAAGAGGCTGGGCTTCTTGGCCCCGTACGGCAGGAGGTGCTGCTCCCCCCAGTGCGCCACCGGGACCACGGGCACGCCCGTGGTCAGCGCCAGGCGCGCCACACCGGTCTTGGCGGTCATCGGCCACAGGTCCGGGTCCCGGGTGCAGGTGCCCTCGGGGTAGAAGATCACCGAGGAGCCGTCACGGGTGAGGGCGGCCCCCGCCTCGTGGAGCGCCTTGACCGCGTCGGTGCTGCCGCGCTTGATGGGGATCTGACCCGTGCTCCTGGCCACCGAGCGCACCACGGGGATCTTCATGACCCCGTCCTTCATCGTGAAGGTCGGCCAGCGGCGGGCTCCGATGTAGAGGAAGTGCGCGACCGTCAGCGGGTCGGTCAGCGAGAGGTGGTTCGCGGCGATGATCACCCCGCCCTTGGCCGGCACGTTCTCGGTGCCCTCCCAGGTCGGCTTGGTGATGAACCACAGCACGAACCGGACGATCCGGGAGACGACCGCCTTCACCCACCGCGATTCTCGTTGCTTGGCCACGGGACTCCTCACTTCATCGCTCCCTGCCCGTTCGGGCCACGGAGCACAACCGGTTCAGTGTAGGACGTGGCGGAACCCTCCCAGGTGCGCCCTCCTGGCCACCGTTGCGGAGGGTCGCCGGGCCCTGGCTCCGACACGCCACAGGGCGCCCGCGCCGCGCCTGCCCCGACCGCCTACCCTCGTGACTGTCGTGGCCGAATCGACGTCCCGGGGGAACCGTGACCGGCTTTGGAGTACGGGGTGGGACGCCCCTGCGCTGGTCCCTGGTCGTCCCAGTGAAGCACCTCGGCCGCGCCAAGTCCCGACTGGCCCGTGCCGCCGGGGGGATGCGCGAGGACCTGGCGCTGGCGATCGCCTGTGACACGGTCGAGGCGGCGCTGGCCTGCCCGGGTGTGGCGGCGGTGTTCGCGGTGACGGAGGACCCCCGTGCGGGCGCCGATCTGACCGGGCTCGGCGCGGTGGTGGTCGGCGGCGAGCCGGGCACCGGGCTGAACGCCGCCCTGGTCCACGGAGCGGCGGCGGCAGGGCGACGGCGGCCCGGCACCGGGGTGTGCGCCCTGTCGGCCGACCTTCCCTCGCTGCGCCCGGACGAGCTGGGACGGGTCCTGACGGCGGCGGCCCGCCACGGCCGCTCGTTCCTGCCCGACGCTCCGGGCGTGGGGACGACCCTGTTCGCGTCGGCTCCCGGGCACCCGTTCACACCCGCGTTCGAAGGGGCCTCACGGGCGCGGCACCGCGACGGGGGCGCACACGAGTTGGCGCTCTCGGACGTGGCGTCGGTGCGGCGGGACGTCGACACCCCTGAGGACCTGTGCGACGCGGTGGAGCTGGGAGTGGGGCCGAGGACCCGGGAGCTGTGGGAACTGGTCGCGGACGGCTGCCTGCGGCCGCAGAGCACGCCCTGACCCCCGTGGAGCCGCCGTGGGGGCCCGGGGCCGCCCTGTAGGGCCCCTGGGGCGTACAGGACGCCCTGTGACGTGTGAGGCCGCCCTCTGACGCCCCGCGCGCTGCCGGGATCGTGCAACATCCCCGGAGGCGCCGGCGTCCGGGCCGCCGGGTCCCCGCTCCGGGCACACGGCCCCGTGCCTGACGAGGCCCCCGAAACAGAGATCCGCCCGGGCTCCCTGTGGGAACCCGGGCGGACTCGGCCCGTCACCGTGTGGCGGTGGGCTACTTCTTGTCCCCGTTGACCAGGGCCTTGAAGTCGGCGCCGGCGCGGAACTTCGGAACGAAGCTCGCGGGGACGTCGATGGCGGCCCCGGTGGCCGGGTTGCGCGCGGTGCGAGCCGCGCGCTCGGACTTCTCGAAAACGCCGAAGCCCGTGATGGCGACCTTGTCGCCCGAAGCCACGGTTGCCTGAATGGTCTCAAGCACAGCGTTGACCGCTTCGGTCGCGGTCTTCTTGTCACCGAGACGATCGGAGATCGCGTCGATCAGGTCACGCTTGTTCATAAGGTTCCTCCGGTTCCCCCTTGCTCGCACGAAATTAGGGGAAGCAGCGGCCCTTACACAAATACAAACGCCTACGGGCAAGGCGTGTCGGCCCCTTCCCGACCTGCGAGGGAGCTTCACGGGCAGTGTGGTCTGGACCGGTGGACACCGGGACCACAGTCCCTTTTGCCCCCTTCTGTAGCCCTCAAAAGCCTACGTATAACCGGATTCCGGGCAGGGGACACGCCGAGCTTAAGGACAGGAAGTTCGTAAGCGAGCGCTCACACCAAGTAAAGGTAAAATATTTCTGGGCCGGGGGTGTGCTACGTCACACAACGCCTCGATCCCCGGCCCAGAACACGATCCGGCGTCTACAGGGTCACGGGGAGCCACGGCTTGCGGGACTCCTCGAAGACACCGACCTGGTCCGTGTGGCGCAGCGTCAGGGCGATGTCGTCCAACCCCTCCAGCAACCGCCAGCGGGTGTAGTCGTCGAGCTCGAACGGCTCCTGCACCCCGGCGCCCGGGGCGCGCACCTCGCGCTCGACGAGGTCGACGGTCACCTCGGTCGCCGGGTCGGCCTCGACGGCCTTCCAGATGCGCTCGATGACCTCCTGGGGCAGCAGGACGGACAGCAGCCCGCCCTTGAGCGAGTTGCCGCGGAAGATGTCCGCGAAACGCGAGGACAGCACGGCCTTGAACCCGTAGTCCTGGAGCGCCCAGACGGCGTGCTCGCGGGAGGAGCCCGTACCGAAGTCCGGGCCGGCCACCAGGACGGACGCGCCCTCGAACTCGGGGCGGTTGAGGACGAAGTCCGGGTCGGACTTGCGCCACTCGGCGAACAGGCCGTCCTCGAAGCCGGTCCGGGCGACCCGCTTGAGGTAGACGGCCGGGATGATCTGGTCGGTGTCGACGTTGCTGGAGCGCAACGGCACGGCCCGACCGGTGTGGACGTCGAACTTCTCCATGGGGAGGTCTCTCCTAAAGGGTGGCCAGGTCGGCGGGCGAGGACAGGGTGCCGCGGACGGCGGTCGCCGCGGCGACCTGCGGCGACACCAGGTGGGTGCGTCCGCCGCGGCCCTGGCGTCCCTCGAAGTTGCGGTTCGAGGTGGAGGCGCTGCGCTCACCGGGCTTGAGCTGGTCGGGGTTCATGCCCAGGCACATCGAGCAGCCGGCCTCGCGCCACTCGGCCCCGGCCGTCTCGAAGACCTCGCCCAGGCCCTCGGCGTTGGCCTGCTCCTTGACCCGCATGGAACCGGGGACGACGAGCATGCGCACGCCCTCGGCGACCGTGCGGCCCCGGATGATCTCGGCCGCGGTGCGCAGGTCCTCGATACGGCCGTTGGTGCACGAGCCCAGGAAGACGGTGTCCACCCTGACCTCCCGCATCGGCGTCCCGGCCTTGAGGTCCATGTAGGCCAGGGCCTTCTCCGCCGCGGCGCGGGCGGAGGGGTCCTCGTAGGAGGCGGGGTCGGGGACCTCGGCGTGCAGGGGAACGCCCTGGCCGGGGTTGGTCCCCCAGGTGACGAACGGGCTGAGCTCGTCGGCGTCGAGGACGACCTCGGCGTCGAAGACGGCGCCCTCGTCGGTGCGCAGGCTCTTCCAGTGCTCGACGGCGGCCTCGAAGACCTCGCCCCGGGGAGCGTGCGCCCGGCCCTCGATGTAGTCGAACGTGGTCTGGTCCGGGGCGATCATCCCGGCGCGGGCACCCGCCTCGATGGACATGTTGCACACCGTCATGCGGGCTTCCATGGACAGGGCCTCGATGGCCTCGCCCCGGTACTCGATGACGTAGCCCTGGCCGCCGCCGGTGCCGATCTTGGCGATCACGGCGAGGATGATGTCCTTGGCGGACACCCCCGGCCGGAGCGTGCCGTCCACCGTGACGGCCATGGTCTTGAAGGGCGCCATGGGCAGGGTCTGGGTGGCCAGCACGTGCTCGACCTGGCTGGTGCCGATACCGAAGGCCAGGGCCCCGAACGCGCCGTGGGTGCTGGTGTGGCTGTCGCCGCAGACGATCGTCATCCCGGGCTGGGTGAGACCCAGCTGGGGGCCGACCACGTGCACGACGCCCTGCTCGATGTCGCCCATCGGGTGCAGGCGCACGCCGAAGTCGGAGCAGTTCTTGCGCAGCGTCTCGACCTGCTTGCGGGAGACGGGGTCGGCGATCGGGGCGAGCAGGTCCTGCGTGGGGACGTTGTGGTCCTCGGTGGCGATGGTCAGGTCCGGGCGCCGGACCGGCCGGCCGGCCAGGCGCAGCCCCTCGAAGGCCTGGGGGCTGGTCACCTCGTGGACCAGGTGGAGGTCGATGTAGAGCAGGTCCGGCTCGCCATCGGCACGTCGGACGACGTGCTCTTCCCAGACCTTCTCGGCCATCGTGCGTGCCATGGGCGGTCGCCTCTCTCGTATCTGACGTGTCGGGCTCGTCTCGGGTGCCCTGCGCGGACTGCAGGCCGACTTGCATTCCATATTTCGAGACGGCAATATCAAGCCATGGACAACTCTAGCTCATCCAGCGGTGTCGGTGTCCTGGACAAGACCATGTCCGTCCTCGACGCCCTGGAGTCCGGTCCGGCCTCCCTCGCCCAGTTGGTCCAGATCACCGGGCTGGCGCGGCCGACCGCCCACCGCCTGGCCGTCGCCCTCGAACGGCACCGCATGGTCTCCCGGGACAGCCAGGGCCGGTTCGTGCTCGGCCCCCGCCTCGGCGAACTCTCCATAGCGACCGGGGAGGACCGCCTGCTGGCCGTCGCGGCCCCCGTCCTCGTGCAGCTGCGCGACCTGACGGGTGAGAGCGCCCAGCTCTACCGCCGGCAGGGCGACCTGAGGGTGTGCGTGTCCGCCTCCGAGCGCAGCAGCGGCCTGCGCGACACGGTGCCGGTGGGGAGCGAACTCCCGATGAACGCCGGATCGGCCGCCCAGATCCTCCTCGCCTGGGAGGACTCCGACCGCATTCGGCGGTCCCTGGTGGGCGCCCGTTTCACCGCGGCCAGCCTCGCCCAGGTGCGCCGCCGCCGCTGGGCCCAGAGCGTCGCCGAACGGGAACAGGGTGTGGCGTCGGTGTCGGCTCCGGTGTCCGGCCCCGGCGGGCGCGTGATCGCCGCCGTCTCGGTGTCCGGCCCCATAGAGCGTCTGACGCGCTCCCCCGGCCGCATCCACTCCCAGGCGGTGCTGTCGGCCGCCGAGAAGATCAGCGAGTCCCTGCACACCGAAGGCGCCCACTGACCGGAACGGTCGCCCGCAGGGGCTACCGACCCTCCTCCGCCGGGTCGACCGGAACACGGCTCCCGCCCGACCGCCGGCCCGCCCCCTCACACACGCGACCGCGCCCCCGGTGCTCCGGGCGGCGCGGTTCCCCGTTCGCGGCCCGAACACGCGCCGGGACGGAGGGCTCGCGTCGGTCAGGCGCCGACGAGGTCCATGGGCGAACGCGCCGAGATGGTGGCCGTCTTCGTGGACGCGCCCTCGGCCGCGACCGTGAACTCGCTCTCCGGGGACAGGGCGATCATTCCCAGCCAGTCGCGCAGGGTCATCCCGGGCACCAGCTCGGTCGGCGTCCCGGAACCGCCCTCCCCGTCGACCATGACCAGGGCGTGGATGCGCTTGGTGACCGTGGCGAGAACCACCGGGTGGTCGAACGACTCCAGCCTGCGGAAGACGTCCACCGCCTCGTTGCCGGGTGAGCAGACCAGGACGGTGTAACGCCCCCTGGCGTCGCGCACGCGGGGGTTCTTGACCAGGTAGTGGATGAACTCGCGGGTGGTGCGGGCGTGCGCGACCAGCAGCTTGGACACGCGCCGCACGTCGGGGCTGTCGGCGTGGCGGACCAGGGCCAGCTCGACCTTGCGCGTCGTCTGGAGCAGCCAGTCGATCTCGGTGGCCTCCGCCCGGGTCGGACGCGACTCCCCGTCTCCCAGGCCGATCCCTCGCAACCACGCGTCGACCTCGGACCACAGCCACACGGAGGAGCGTCCGACGGTCGCCTCGGGCGCGGGGAACGGAACGCCGTCCCGACGCTGGCCCCGGGTCCACTGGGTGACGTTCTGCCTGGTGCGACCGGTCAGGTCCGCGATGTCGGAGACGCCGACGAGCTCCCGGTCGAGGCGGACCAGCCGCATCGCGGGCACCGTGGCGTGGATGCGCTCCACGAGGGCCCTGGCCGCGGTGACGGCGTCGGGCCCCGCCCCGGCCACGGCCAGACGGGTCACCCCGTGGGAGGAGGAGACGACCGCGTCGAGCCCCTCGGTGAGCGCGCCGACGGAGTCGTGGTCGTCCAGGGTGATCCCCTCCACGACGAAGACGAACTCGTACTCGGCCATCGGCCTCGCCTTCCTCCGGAGCACCGCCTCGCGCCGTGGTGCGGGTTGCGCCAGAACCACAGCGGCGTTGACAAACGTCAACAACAGCCTACCGGCTGTGCCCCGTTCGCACCATGGGCCCGGGATCACTCGCGGGGGCCGCGCGCCCCTCGCCGGGGGTCGTCGGGCGGCATCGGGCAGCGCCGGGCCTCCTGCCGGATCCGGCGCGCGGCCCGCCCGGAGTCCCTCGGCGTCCCGGGAACCTGGATGCGGGTGCAGCCGCAGTCGCAGTACAGGCGCCCCCAGTGCCCCTCCCGCCTGAGCACCCACCCCTGCTCCCCCAGCTCCTTGAGGACCTGGCGGACCTCCTTGTCCTGGTGGCTGCCGGGGCCGAGTTCACGGCCGGTCACGGCGCACCGCCCTCCCGGCGGGGAGGGGCGTGGGGCCGGGTCGCCCGGCTGGTGGGAGGAGGTCGCTCTTCATACGCTCCGACAGGGGGTTGGGCGGTCGGGAGACTGCGCCGCCCCAGTATTCCAGGGGCGGCCCGCGTGCGCGGGCACACCGGTGCAACGCGCGACGGGCCCCTGCGGTTTCCGTGGCGGCCCGGGACGGGTCGGCGCGAGCCGGAGCCGGGCCCCGCTGGGGATCCGCCCCGCCCGTGGACACTTGTTGACACCCTGTCCGGCATGGCGGAGATCGACCGGGTGCGCGAGACGGTGCGCAGCCTGGCGCTGCGCTGCTGGGTCCCGGTAGTGGAGACCGCCGTGCTGGTCCGGTTGTGGGAACGGGGGATGAGCGGCGCCGGGCCCGTACACACGAAAGGCCCCATCCTGGTGGATGGAGCCTGACTGGTACCCCCGAGCGGATTCGAACCGCCGTTACCGCCTTGAGAGGGCGGCGTCCTAGGCCACTAGACGACGGGGGCCGGACTGGTCCGGGCGCGACCGCAAACACACGATACCCACCCCAACCGGACATCGGTGACATGCACCGACCCAGAAAAAAACTCCCACATGGTGGGAGCCTCTCCCTGTTGGTACCCCCGAGCGGATTCGAACCGCCGTTACCGCCTTGAGAGGGCGGCGTCCTAGGCCACTAGACGACGGGGGCGCACTGGATCAGAGATCCGTCAGACTCACATAAACCGAAAGTCTGCGCTGGGGTACCAGGACTCGAACCTAGACTAACTGAACCAGAATCAGTCGTGCTGCCGATTACACCATACCCCAGTGCTTTGGGAGGACCCGGTAGCTTTTCGCTTCCCTGTCCCCCTCGGCGACGTGGATAACTCTAGCGGACATTCCGAGTGGTCGCGAACCGAATTCGGGGCGGCCGACCTGTGGCTCCGACCACCCCGTTCCGGGCGTGCTCCTACGCGGACGCGGGGCCCTCCTGGGCGCGCAGCCTCGCCAGCGCGGCCTCCAGCCGGGCCTGGACGCGGTCGCGTCCGAGCAGCTCCAGCGACTCGAACAGGGGGAGCCCGACCGTCCGGCCGGTGACCGCGACGCGCACCGGCGCCTGCGCCTTGCCCAGCTTGAGGCCGAGCGTCGCGCCGGTCTCCTCCGTGGCGGTCTTGAGCGCCTCGGCGGTCCACGACAGCTCCGTGTCGGCGAAGCGGGCCAGGGCGGCCTCCAGCATCTCCGCGCCGACGCCCGGCTTCATGGCCTTGGCCCAGCTCTTCTCGTCCCGGACCGGCTCGGCGAGGAACAGGAAGTCGACGTTGGGCACGATCTCGCTGAGCACCGCGACGCGGCTCTGGGCGAGGGGGGCGACGGCGGCGAAGACCGCGGGGTCGTAGTCGGCGGGGTCCCACGGCACGGCGTCGCCGGTCAGCCACGGCCGGCAGCGCTCGACGAACTCGTCCGCGCCCAGCGCGCGGATGTACTCGCCGTTGAACGCCCGGAGCTTCTTCTCGTCGAAGAAGGCGCTGGAGCTGTTGACGTCCTCGATGCGGAACAGGGGCACCATCTCCGACCACGGCATGATCTCGCGGTCGTCGCCCGGGGCCCACCCCAGCAGCATGAGGTAGTTGACCATCGCCTCCGCCAGGTAGCCCTCCTCCTGGTAGGACTCCAGCGCGACCTTGTCGCGGCGCTTGGACAGCTTCTTGCGCTGTTCGTTGACGATGACGGGCAGGTGCGCCCACACCGGCGGGGTCAGGCCCAGCGCCTCCCACAGCAGCTGCTGCTTGGGGGTGTTGGACAGGTGCTCCTCACCGCGGACGACCTGGGTGATGCCCATCTCCACGTCGTCCACGACGTTGGCCAGGACGAACAGGGGCGAGCCGTCGGCGCGGGCGATCACGAAGTCCTCGATGGCGGAGTGCTCGAACTCCACCCTGCCGCGGATGCGGTCCTCGACCACGGTGGGACCGCCGTCGGGCACGCGGAAGCGCAGGGCCCGGCCCGGGCCCGGCTCCAGGTTGCGCTCGCGGCAGTGGCCGTCGTACCCCAGGTTGGGGTTGTCGCGCCGCTCCTGCACCTGCTCGCGGGTGCAGTCGCAGTAGTAGGCGCGGCCCTTCTTGTACAGCTCCTGCGCGGTCTCCCGGTGCTTGTCGGCGTAGGCCGACTGGAAGTAGGGACCCTCGAAGTGCGGGTCCTCCTCACCGATGCCGAGCCAGGCCATCGCGCGGATGATGCCGTCGGTCCACTCGGGACGGTTGCGGGCGGCGTCGGTGTCCTCGATGCGCAGCACCATGCGGCCCTCGGAGCGCTGTTGTGCCAGCGCCCAGTTGAACAGTGCGGAGCGGGCGCCACCGACGTGGAACATGCCCGTGGGGGACGGGGCGAAGCGGGTACGAAGCGAAGTCTCAGTCACACTGCCCAGGGTATCCGTGGTGCGTGGGGGCCCGGTGGGAAGTCCGCTGGTGGCCGGTCGGGCTCACTCCGACCGGGGTCTCACCGCCAGG
Organism: Nocardiopsis sp. NPDC058631; assembly: GCF_042716955.1. Lineage (NCBI taxonomy): Bacteria > Bacillati > Actinomycetota > Actinomycetes > Streptosporangiales > Nocardiopsidaceae > Nocardiopsis > Nocardiopsis sp. NPDC058631. The sequence goes on from NZ_JBHXQY010000009.1 coordinate 69,841, forward strand.
GGGCGCGGGAAGCCGAAGCCGATCCCGTACCCCTGGGCCAGCGCGTCCGCGAACGCGGCGGCGATCTTGGTCTCACCACTCGCGTTGGGGTGGGTGCCGTCGTAGGTGTCGGCGGGTACGTCCCAGCCCTCCCGGCCCGCGACGTCGAGGCTGATCACCGGTGAGGCGTCCGTGGACAGGTCGGCGGCGACCTCGCGGACGAGCTCGTTGTAGGCGTAGACCCGTAGCGCGAACCCCTCGTCGGACTCGGCCAGGGCGATGGGGAGCACCTCGGCGACCACGATGCGCAGGTTCGGGTTCCCCGCGCGGGCCGACTCCACGTAGTCGCGCAGCCGGTACTCCATCTCCTCCGCGGTGACCGGCCACAGCAGGTCGTTCACGCCGAGCATGACGCACAGGACGTCCGGCTGGTGGACCCTGACCTCCTCCTGGATGGACGCCGCGGCGTCCCGGAGGGTGCGCCCCCACAGGGCGTTGTGGTTCTGGTCGAAGTCGGGGTCCCGGTACTCGACCGTGTCGGGGGCGCCGTCGGCGCCGGGCCAGACCATCTCCTCCAGTTCCTCCAGCTCCTCCGGGGAGAACCCGGACGGCTCCCCCGACGCCCTGTCCGCGGGGGCGTCCGAGGGGGTGTCGCCCCCGCCGTCCCCGCCGTGGCCCTCGGCCGGGTCCCCCTCCGGGGTCTGCACGGCCTCGTCCTCGGTGGTGGGGACCGGCAGAATCATGTCCCGGGTGGCGGGATCGGTGTAGGGGCCGACGAAGTCGAGCCCCTCCACCTGCGGGGAGAGGTGGTTCCACAGGTGGTAGCGCCAGGTCCGGTCGCCGTTGGCGCCCTGGGTCATCGAGTCGCCCGCCAGCATGATGCGGCGCGGGTCGTCCACTGGTCCCTCCGCTTCCCGTGCGGGCCCACCGCTGTCGTCGCGCGTGGCCGTCCAGTAGAGGGTCCCCGCGGCCAGGAGCACGAGTGCGAGCACGCAGGCGAGGACGAGGGGGCCGGGGCGGCGCTGGGGGATGGTCACGCGTGGGCCTTCCGCTTCTCCGTGGGCCGGCGGCGCGTCGTGCCGCCGACCCCGTGGTCGGGCCGTGCTCCGCGGACTCCCGCGCACGGCGCCCGGTCAGTCCCGGGTCACCACCCGGTTGCTGATGGTGCCCAGCTTCTCCACCGTCACCGAGACCTGCTGTCCGACCTCGACCGGGCCCACCCCGGCCGGGGTGCCGGTGAGGACCACGTCGCCCGGGAGCAGCGTCATGAACGAGGTGACGTAGGCGATGATGCCCGGGATGTCGTGGATGAACTGCGAGGTCCGTCCGGACTGGCGGACCTCGCCGTCCACGGTGGTGGTGAGGGCCAGGTCCTGGGCCTCCTCGATGCTCAGCCCGGTGGTGATCCAGGGTCCGATCGGGCAGAAGGAGTCGAAGCCCTTGGCCCGCGTCCACTGCTTGTCCGTCTTCTGGAGGTCGCGGGCCGTGACGTCGTTGGCGACGGTGTACCCGAAGATGACGTCCTTGGCGCGCTCCCGCGGCACCTCGCGGCAGGGCCGGGAGATGACGATGGCCAACTCGCCCTCGAAGTCGACCCGCTCGGAGACCGAGGGGTAGAAGATCGGGTCCTGGGGTCCGGCCACGGAGGTGGAGGGCTTGAGGAACACGACGGGCTCGTCGGTGCTCTCCCCCGTGACGTCCTTCATCTCCGCGACGTGGTCGGCGTAGTTCTTGCCGATGCAGACCACCTTGGTGGGCAGGACCGGCGAGAGCAGCCGCACGTCGGAGAGCTTGGCCCTCTCACCGGTCAGTGTGATGTCGCCGAGGAGGGGGTGTCCGCTCAACCGCGCGACGAACTCCTCCCCACTGTCGGAATCGGTGTCGATCAGCCCGAAACCGACCTCGTCCCCGACCGCGAACCGTGCGATGCGCACCTGATGCCTCCCAGCAGCCCCGTTGTCTCGCTTGCGGTTGAAGCGTATCCGCGAGCCGGTGCCGGGGTGCGGGCGGGACTCGGTCCGGAACCCGGAGCGGCGCGGACCGGAACCCGGATCGGCGCGGGTGGCAGGCCTGGTGGCACGCAACGGCCGAGCTCGCAGACACCCTGAGTCCCCGGGGACCGGCTTGGCCCGAACCCAGGGTGAACTCTGGCATGCTGGGTCCGATACCCGCTGTCGAGAGGTTGCTTGCCGTGCCCACGTCCGCTTCACCCACGGGCCGGTCCCGTGCCAGGCACCGCCGGCGCCGGTACCCGATGGGGCTGGCGCTGGGCCTCTGCCTGGTCTCGGGGGCCTCCGCGGTGCTCATGCTCAGCGTGCCCGCCCCTCCGCCCGGAACCGACTCCTCGGAGACCTCCGCCACCGCCCCCGTGGGCGACGGCGTTCCCGACGGCCCCAGCGGCAGCCGCACCTCGCCCGATTCGGAGCAGCCGGCTGACAGCGCCACCGGCCGGGGCCAGGAGACGTCGCCGGCACCGGAGGAGGCCGAGGAGGAAAAGCCGGTCCTCCTCCGCTCCGTCGAGGAGGAGGTCGACAGCGCCGACGGCGACATGACCGTCATGGAGGGTGAGAGCGACGTCATGGGCGACGGCCCGCTGACGACCTTCGCCGTGGAGGTCGAGGACGGGCTACCCGGGAACGCCGACGACTTCGTGGCCGCCGTGGAGGAGATCCTGGGCGATCCCCGCAGCTGGGGCGACGACGGGGAGCGCTCGCTCCAGCGGGTGGACGGCGACGACGCGGACATCCGGGTACTGCTGGCGGCACCGGACACCGTCGACCGCATGTGCGCCCCGCTGAACACCAACGGGTACGTGTCCTGCGCCAACGGCAACCGGGCGATCATCAACCAGAACCGCTGGGTGGGGAGCGTCCCCCACTTCGACGACGACCTGGAGACCTACCGGATCTACCTGATCAACCACGAGGTGGGGCACACGCTGGGCCACGGCCACGTGAACTGCGGCGGCAAGGGCGACACCGCCCCCGTGATGCAGCAGCAGACCCTGGACCTCCAGGGGTGCGAGGCCAACGGCTGGGTCCACCCCGACAACGATCCGGACGAGGACCCCGACGACGACTGACGCCCCGCCCGGGTCCGCTTCCCGACCGGCCTGCCTGCAGCGGGTCGCGCGGCCGGTCCGTGCCACGAGTACGCGATCACGGCCGGGGCACGGGGTTCGCAACACCGCGGGGCGCCGCCCCGTGTGACCCACCGTGCCCGGCGACTCCCGGGCGTGAGAGAGCGAGGCCCGTATGTGCGACTGCCCCAGGACCCCGGCCACCGGCGCTGAGCGGAACGCGGTCACGGAAGCGGGCACCGGGCTGCCCCGGCGCGCGGCCTTCGGTGCCGTGGGGGGCGGCGCGCTCGCCGGTGTCCTCGCCGCCTGCGGTGGCGGGGAGGACCCGGGAAGCGGATCCGGCGGGGAGCAGGGGGACGCCCCGGGCCCGACCCCCGGCGCGACCGAGGAGCTGGCCTCCACGGAGGAGATCCCGGTGGGCGAGGGGAAGGTCCTCACCGAGGAGGGCGTGGTCGTCACCCAGCCCGAGGAGGGCACGTTCCACGCCTTCTCCTCCACCTGCACCCACGAGGGCTGCCCGTTGGACGCGGTGGCCGACGGCCTCATCCAGTGCCCCTGCCACGGCAGCCGCTTCTCGATCGAGGACGGCTCCCCCGTGGAGGGCCCGGCCACCCGGGCGCTGGAGGAGTTCGAGATCAGCGTGGAGAACGGTGTCATCACGCGGGTGTGACCCGTCCGCGGGCCCGCCCTGTCACCGGTCGGACCCGCGGCGCGCTACTCCGCGACCGACTCGTCGTACTCCGTGACGGGGGTGCGCACGCAGGCGGAACGGGGCCGGGGGCGGAAGGGCGCGCTCCTGCCGTGCGCCCACCGCCCCCGGCCCCGGGGACACGACCCCGTCAGCCCTGCGGGTAGCCCTGCCGGAGCAGCCCGTAGGTGACGGCCTGTTCGAGCGCCACCCAGGACGCGTCGATGACGTTGGGGCCGACGCCGACCGTGGTCCACTCCCCCGACCCGTCGCTGAAGGTCACGAGGATGCGCGTGATGGCGTTCGTCCCCGAACTGCCCTCCAGGATGCGGACCTTGTAGTCCGTCAGCTCCAGACCGGCCAGGGCCGTGTACACACCCTCCATGGAGTTGCGCAGCGCGCGGTCCAGGGCGTTGACGGGGCCGTTCCCCTCCGCCGTGGCGATCACGCGCTCACCCTTGACCAGCAGCTTCACCGTGGCCTCGCTGAGGCTCTCGTAGTCGTTGGACAGCGGGCTGGCACCGGCGCCGGGCCGGCGCTCGGTGATGACCCGCCACGACTCGGTGTCGAAGTAGCGGACCGGGTCGCCGAGCTCCTCGCGCAGCAGCAGCTCCAGGGAGGCGTCGGCCGCCTCGAAGCTGTAGCCGGAGAGTTCCAGGGTCTTGACCCGCTCCACCACCCGGCCGGACAGCGCCCGGTCACCCGACAGGTCAAGGCCCAGTTCCTGGGCCTTGAGCTCGATGGACGCGCGGCCGGCCATGTCGGAGACGAGCATCCGCATGGTGTTGCCGACCAGCGTGGGATCGGTGTGCTGGTACAGGTCCGGGTCGACCTTGATCGCGGAGGCGTGCAGCCCGGCCTTGTGGGCGAACGCCGACACCCCCACGTAGGGCTGGTGGGTGTCGGGGGCGAGGTTGACGATCTCGGCGATGGCGGTGGCGACGCGCGTCATCTCCGGCAGGCAGCCGTCCGGGAGGACGTCGAGGCCGCGCTTGAGGGTGAGGGCGCCGACCACCGAGAACAGGTTGGCGTTGCCGACCCGTTCGCCGTAGCCGTTGGCGGTGCACTGCACGTGGGTGGCCCCCGCGTCCACGGCGGCGAGGGTGTTGGCGACGGCGCAGCCGGTGTCGTCCTGGGTGTGGATGCCCAGGCGGACCCCGGTGGCCCCGCGGACCTCGGTGACGACGCGCGTGATGTCACCGGGCAGCATGCCGCCGTTGGTGTCGCAGAGGACGACGACGTCGGCCCCGGCCTCTGCGGCGGTACGGACCACGTCGAGGGCGTAGTCGGGGTTGTGGTGGTAGCCGTCGAAGAAGTGCTCGCAGTCCACGAACACGCGCTGGCCGTGTTCGTGCAGGTGGGACACCGTGTCGGCGATCATGGCGAGGTTTTCGTCGAGGGTCGTGCGCAGGGCGCGTTCGACGTGCCGGTCGTCACTCTTGGCGACAAGGGTGACGACCGGTGCGCCGCTGTCGCGCAGGGCGGCCACCTGGGGGTCGCCGGCGGCCTTCGCACCGGGCCGGCGGGTCGCGCCGAACGCGGTGAGTTGCGCGTGCTTCAGCGTGAGCTCTTGTGAAGCCCGCTGGAAGAACTCGGTGTCCTTGGGGTTCGCCCCCGGCCACCCTCCCTCGATGAACGCCACCCCGAAGTCGTCCAGCAGCTGCGCGATGGCCAGCTTGTCGGAGACCCGCAGGTTGATCCCCTCGCGCTGGGCGCCGTCGCGCAGCGTGGTGTCGAAGACGTGGAAACTGTCGTCCCTCATGGGCGGAACTCCCGAAGGTGGATGCTGTGGTGTGGCCGGCCTTCTCCCGCCAACAAAAAAGACCCCCCGTGGACACGAGAGGTCAGCGCGCTGGCGAGGTCCGATGGTCAGCCAGCGCGCCTCACGATAATGAGAACCTGAGACGGCATGGGATCAGTGTGCCACAGCCGGGCGGAGTCCTCGGTGTTCAGGGGCCGATTGTCCCATCATTCGAGACACGAGTTTCTCACACCGGACGTTTCGACCGTAAGGCCCTCAGGTGTGACGACGGTGCGGACCGCCCTCGGGGGGCGGCCCGCACGCGGTCACGCCGGAACTAGGCCGCGTTCCGCGGATCATTGCGGGCTCGCGTCACCCAGGCTGCCTCTCGCCGCGCCGACTGCGCTCGGACAGCCAAACCCGGGCTGACCTGCGCTACTCGTCCTGCGAGAGATGGCCTGGCAGCCGCTCGCGTCGATCGGCGCAAGCGCCGAGTCAACCGAGAGCATCCACGGACCACGCCCTAGAACTTGGTGATCCAGCCGTGCTTGTCGGGGCGCAGGCCCGTCTGCAGGCCCACCAGCTCCTCACGCAGGCGCATGGTGACCGGGCCGGGGGTGCCGTCGCCGACCGCGAACTCCCCCTCCTCGCTCTTGACGAACCCGACGGGGGTGATCACGGCCGCGGTGCCGCAGGCGAACACCTCGGTGAGCTCGCCGGACTCGGCCGCCTCACGCCACTCGTCGGTGGAGATCGGCGCCTCCTCCGCCGGGATGCCGAGGTCCGGGGCCAGGGCCAGCAGGGACTCGCGGGTGATGCCGGGCAGCAGGGTGCCGGTCAGCGGGGGCGTGCGCAGGCGTGCGTTCTCACCCGAGCCGAACACGAACCACAGGTTCATGCCGCCCATCTCCTCGACCCAGCGGTGCTCGCGGGCGTCGAGCCAGACAACCTGGTCGCAGCCCTTCTCGACCGCCTGCGACTGGGCCAGGAAGCTCGCCGCGTAGTTGCCCGCGAACTTCGCCGCACCGGTCCCGCCCGGGGCGGCGCGCGTGTAGTCCGTGGAGAGCCACACCGTCACCGGCTTGACGCCGCCGGAGAAGTACGAGCCGACCGGGGACGCGATCAGCAGGTAGAGGTAGGTGCGGGAGGGGTGGTTCACCCCCAGGCCGACGTCGGTCGAGATCATGAACGGGCGGAGGTAGAGGCTGAAGTACTCCTTGTCCGGCACCCAGGCGCCGTCGTGCTCCAGCAGCAGGTCGATGGACGCGAGGAAGAGCTCCTCGGGGAGCGCCGGCATGGCCATGCGCGCCGCGCTCCTGTTGAGGCGGGCGGCGTTCTTTTCGGGGCGGAACGACGCGAGTGAGCCGTCCGGGTGCCGGTAGGCCTTGAGGCCCTCGAAGATCTCCTGGGCGTAGTGCAGGGCCGATGTGGCCGGGTCCAGGCTCAGCGGACCGTACGGCTCCAGTCTGGCGTCGTGCCACCCCTCGCCCTCGGTGTAGCGGATGGTCACCATGTGGTCGGTGAACACCTGCCCGAACCCGGGATTCTCCAGCAGTGCCTCTCGCTCCTGCGGGGTCTTCCGCCGGTCGGAGAGCTGGATGTCGAACGTCAACCCCGCTGTGGTGGTGTCGTTGTTCATGTCGTCGGTGGTCCTCTCGGGTGCATCAGGTCGGCAGCGCCGCCGACCTGGAATCTAGTTTGGCGGAAGAGCGCACCCGGTGCCAGGGCCGGAGCGAGGGCCCGGACGTGGCAGCAGGCGCGCTCGGGGTTTGCCGGGCGCGCCTGCCGGTGTTCGTCCCAGGGGGTGTCACCCGTCCGGGTGACCCCTGGCCGTCGGCCGCGCCTCGGAGAAGGGCAGGGCCGACGGAGGTGTGTCAGCCCTGCTCGGCTACTCGCGCGGCGAGGTCGTCGCCGACCTGGGCCGTCGATCGCGCCGCACCGCTCTGGGCGCGGGTCTTGAGGTCCGAGGCGACCGCGTTCTCGATGCGGCGGGCCGCCTCGTGGATCCCCAGGTGGTCGAGCATCGTCGCGGCCGACAGCACCGTGGCGGTGGGGTCGGCCTTGCCCTGGCCCGCGATGTCGGGCGCGGAGCCGTGGACGGGCTCGAACATGCTGGGGAAGGTGTTGTCCGGGTTGATGTTGCCGCTCGCGGCCAGCCCGATGCCTCCGGTGATGGCGGCGCCGATGTCGGTGATGATGTCGCCGAACAGGTTGTCGGTGACGACCACGTCGAAGCGCGCGGGCTGGTTGACGAAGAACATCGAAGCCGCGTCGACGTGGCAGTAGTCCACGGCGACCTGCGGGTACTCGGCCCCGACCTCCCGCACCACGCGCTGCCACAGTTCACCGGCGAAGGTCAGGACGTTGTCCTTGTGGACCAGCGTGAGCTTCCTGCGCGGACGGGACGCGGCCTTGTCGAAGGCGTAGCGGACCACGCGCTCCACGCCGAAGCGGGTGTTGACGCTGTCCTGCGTGGCGATCTCGTGGGGCGTGCCCTTGCGCAGCACGCCTCCGGCGCCCGCGTAGGGGCCCTCGGTGCCCTCACGGACCACGAGCATGTCGATGTCCTCGGGGCCGACACCCGCGAGCGGGCTGGCCACACCCGGGTACAGGCGGACCGGGCGCAGGTTGACGTAGTGGTCGAAGTCGAAGCGCAGGCGCAGCAGCAGCCCGCGTTCGAGCACGCCGCTGGGCACGGACGGGTCGCCGACCGCGCCGAGGTAGATGGCCTCGTGTCCGGCCAGTTCGGCCTCGACCGACTCGGGCAGCGTCTCACCGGTGCGGTGCCAGAGCTTCGCGCCCAGCTCGTACTCCGTGGTCTCCACGGCGAGGTCCTGCTGGGCGGCCGCGACCTCCAGCACCTTGAGCCCCTCGGCCACCACCTCGGGGCCGATCCCGTCGCCGGGGATGACGGCCAGTTTCACGGTGCGAGCTGCCATACGGACTGCCTCTGATTCGGGTACGACCCCACCGGGGGTTTCTCAAATGGTGAGATCAAAATGAACACTGAATGAGACAACCCTACCGGTCCGAGGGGCCCGGGTCACCCCGTCGGCACGTTTTCCGGCCCGACGCCCGGACCAGCCCCTCTGCGGGCGGTCCGGCGCGGGCGCGCAGCCGGGTGGCGTCCACCGGACACGGGAAGGGGGCCGACCCCCGACCCGCGAGGCGTCGCGGGGGTACGGCCCCGGGGCGCGGGGCCGCGACCCCGGCGGGAGGAGGCCCTCAGAACCGGCGGTTCAGGGCGTCCTGGAGGGCGCGCTTGACCTCGTCCTCGGAGTCGGGCGTGGTGGGGTACTCGATCATGTCGTACATGCGATCCTCCGGATGCGTTGCGTGACCGGCGCTCGGAGCGGCTCGGCCACGGGCCTTCTCGGTTGCGCCCTGCGGCGCCGCGTGCTCGGTACCCGCGGTGCGGCACGGTGGCGCCGAACGGCGGTGGAGCGCGGAACGTGGGCGACGGTGCCCATCGGAAAAGGAGCTCGCCCCCGGCGGGATCGTCTGCCGGAATCACCGGCGCGAGCCCTGGTCGGGGCAAGCGCGGCGCTGGGTGGCGGCGTACGGCGGTGGAGCCGACGCCACCAACTCCTAGGACTTCAGAATATCGGAGGTCCAACTATATGACCAGTAATTCTCACAATGTGAGACGATCTGGTGTCGTTGCAGCTCATGTGGCCGCTATACCCCCGCGGCCGGGGCATTTTCTAGCCCCGGGCCGGCCGGCCGAGCAACAGCCGCACCCCGCGCCCCCGGACGAGCACGCGGATACGGCGCTCCCAGCGGTCGGCGGCGGCGCGGCTTCGGGCCGCCGCCCTCGTGGCCCGCTTCATCCGCCTGTGCCAGTCGGCCGGAGGCCCCTCCCCGGGGAGGGGCCCGGTCAGGACCTCGTCCCGGTCCACGTCGAGCTCGCCCCACAGTTCGGCGACCGCGACGTCGAGATCCGGACCGGCCGCGCCCAGGCGCCGGGCCCGGGCGAAGGCGGCCACCCGTTCCAGGCGCACCGCCGCCGTGTTCCCGTCCTTGCCGCGCACACGGACGACACCCGCGCCGCAGGCGTCCGCCGCCGCCGTGAGCGCCCGCACTGCCCCGGTGCCCACGGGTAGTCCGGGGAGCAGGAACAGCCGGAAGGGGACATCCGGATCCACCCGCGGCACCCCCTCCGCGAACACCACCCGCGACTCACACCGGAAAGCCTCCCGAACCAACC
>NZ_JBHXQY010000009.1:79631-95177 GCF_042716955.1 Nocardiopsis sp. NPDC058631
CACCACCCAGCACACGCTCCACCGTGTCCGAGACCACCTCGAACACCACACCCGACACCTCCACCACCACATCCACCAACGGCACCTGCCACTGGCGTCCGGAAACAGCCCGGCGGATGTGCCGGCACGGCACGCGGTTCTCCAGGAACGGCCCGCGCAACCGTGCGGCCTCCTCCGCCCGGTCCTGCGTCCGCGTCCCGTCCGGGCGCCGCCCCGTCGCGGCGGGTTCGGGGACGAACACCGCGCCCCGCTGCGCCAGCCGGTACCCCAGGTGCACCTCCTCGCCCGGGACCGGTCCGGAACCCGTCCCGCCGCACTCGGCCAACAGCGCCCGCCGGACCGACCACACGGACCCGGCGAAGGCCTGCCAGGCCCGGTGTCCGGCGGCCCTCAGCCCTTCCTCCCCTCCGGTGTCCGCGTCGGCCCGCTCCCCGCCCAGGACGACGAGGTGGTCGGCGAGGTGGTGCCAGCGCATCTGCGCCTCGACGTGGACGGGAGCGACCTCGGTGCCCGCGTCCAGCCCCAGGACCACCGCCCCCGACGAGGCGTCCGCCCCCGCCTGCACGGCGCGGCACAGTTCCGACCCGCCGGGGGGAGCCGCGACGATCCGCGTGTTCGCGGGGCGGATCTGCGGCAACCGGAGCGGCGGATCACTGCCGTCGTCCACCACCACGACCTCCAGCAGCCCGGCCGGATAACTCTGCACGGCCAACGACGCCAGCGTCAGATCCAGCTTCTCCTGACCACCGAACGCCCGCACCACCACACTCACGTCCAACACCGGCACCCACCCGCCCAACGGAGGCGGCACCAGCACCGAGTAGTCGTTGTGGCGGACACGGGGGGGCCCGGCCCCGTTCCGTTCCGCCACCGCGCCGCCGTGGTCCCGCGCACCGTCCGCCGCCACCATGCCGCCGGCTCCCCTCATGCGATGATCCGGCGCAGGAGCCGACCGCTGCGGGTCCCGGTCAGCCAGCGGTACCTGCGTTCCAGACGCCCCGCCCTCGCCTCCTGCTCCGCGGCCTCCCGCTCGGCTCGCGCCAGTACCGCGCGCCAGTCCCGCGGCGGGCCGGACGGCCCGTCCTCCTCGGTGAGCAGCTGCGACTCGCCGTCGATCCAGTGCACGTCGCTGACCTCGCCGACCAGGGCGTCGAGGTCCTCCGGACCGGCCGCGCCCAGGCGCCGGGCCCGGGCGAACGCCGCGGTGCGCTCCAGGCGGGGGCCGCCGCGGTCGCTTCCGGGTACGGCCGCGCGGAGCAGTCCGGCGCGGGCCTCGTCCGCCCTCTGGACCATGCGGCGGACGGCGTGCCGGGCGAGCGGCAGTCCCGTGGGCAGGAACAGCCGGAAGGGGACATCCGGATCCACCCGCGGCACCCCCTCCGCGAACACCACCCGCGACTCACACCGGAAAGCCTCCCGAACCAACCTCAACTCCACATCCGGATCATCCAGAACAGCATGCCGACCCCCGGCCGCCAGACGCCCCCACTCCCCCACCAACGTGACCCGCACATCCCGCGCATCACCACCCAGCACACGCTCCACCGTGTCCGAGACCACCTCGAACACCACACCCGACACCTCCACCACCACATCCACCAACGGCACCTGCCACTGGCGGGTGCCCGTACCGCGGCGCACACCGAACCGGGGGATGCGGTTGCCGACGAAGGGAAGCCTGTACCGGGCGCCCTCCTCCCTGCGGCGCTCCATCTCGGGGAGGCCCAGGTGCCAGCTGCTGCTGTCGAGCTCGGGGACGAACACCGCGCCCCGCTGCGCCAGCCGGTACCCCAGGTGCGTGTCCTCGCCCAGGAGCAGTTCGGGGACCGTCCCGCCGCACTCCACCAACAGGTCCCTCCGCGCCGAACCCGTGCCTCCGATGAAGTAGGAGAACGCCTCGTATCCGGCGGTGCGCAGGTTCTTCTTCTGCTCGTAGGCCCTGCGCAGCCATTCCAGTTCCTCGCCCGGGCCGTCGACCAGGGCCTCCGGCTCCCCGCGTCCGACGGCGTCGGCCACCTCCACCGGGTTCAGCCTGCCGGGACCGTGGTCGACGCAGCGCAGGTGACCGGTGACCACGAGGTAGTCGGCGAGGTGGTGCCAGCGCATCTGCGCCTCGACGTGGTCGCGGAAGGCGATCATGTCGGCGTCGAGGAACAGCACCACGTCCGCGTCCGAGGCGGCCACGCCGGAGTTCACCGCGTGGCCCCTGCCCCAGCCCCCCGGCCGGACCGGCACGATCCGCGTGTTCGCGGGGCGGATCTGCGGCAACCGGAGCGGCGGATCACTGCCGTCGTCCACCACCACGACCTCCAGCAGCCCGGCCGGATAACTCTGCACGGCCAACGACGCCAGCGTCAGATCCAGCTTCTCCTGACCACCGAACGCCCGCACCACCACACTCACGTCCAACACCGGCACCCACCCGCCCAACGGAGGCGGCACCAGCACCGAGTAGTCGTTGTGGCGGATCAGCGGCCGCGGCCCCCCGTCCATCCGTTCCCGGCGGACCGGGGCGCCTTCACGGACGAGCGTCATCGGCTGCTCCCCTCCCTCGTCACCAGCTCTTCGGCGGGTCCCCGCCGCACCGCCCCTCCGGGTGCGTCCGCGGCGTCGGACTCCAGCAGCGCGCTGGGCCACCATCCCCGGCGCCGTTCCGCTTCTCTCCGCAGGAAGTAGCCCGCGCCGACGTCCCAGGTGTGCCCCGACGCCCTGCGGCGCAGGACGTAGTTGAGGCCGTGGCCCCGGTAGACGCGACCGCCGAGGAGTTCGATTCCGCTGAGGAGGCCCGAGTCCTCTGCCGTGCCCACCGGAGGGAAGCCGCCGACCTCCTCCAGCGTCCCCCTGTCCATGAGGAGGGTTCCCCCCGCGGCTCGCCGCCACAGGCACTCCGTCGGGGCGCTCCGCCGCACGGTCAGGTCGAGGGCTTCGAGGTAGACGAACTCGGCCGCGCTGCCCACGAGGTCGGCACCGGAGTAGTGGCGCGCGAGCACCAGGTCGGCGAGGTGGTCCGGCCCGTACCAGTCGTCGTCGTCCATCTTCGCGACCGACGGCCCGCTCGCCCTGGCGATCCCCTCGTTCAGCACCGACCCCAGGACCGCGTCCGGATCGGGCCGGAACACCTCCAGGGCACGGCCCGCCGCCCGGAAGCCGGCGACGGCCTCCCCGACCCCCGGAGCGTCCTCGCCGAACCCGTGCAGCCCCAGGACCAGCTCCACCCGCACCCCGCGCTGGCGGGCCACCTGCCGCAACGCGAAACCGACCATCTCCGGCCGCCGCGTGCACAGCACCACCGACACCACGGGATCGGGCGGGACCACGACGCCCGCCGCCGCTGCCAGGCCCCGCCACCGCGCACGCACCCCGTGCGTACGCAGCGCCGCCCGGCGCAACCGGACGCTGTGCTCCTCCCGCACCAGTTCGTCCGCGAGGTCGCGGGCGTCGACGGCGATGACCAGCGCGCACAGCTCGGCACCGAGGCAGCGGGCCCACAGTGGCACCGGGCCGCCGACGAGCGGCACCCCGGCCGCGGCCAGCCCCGCCACCGCCCGTACCGCCGCCAGCGGACCGCTGTGCCGCCCCCATTCCACGCTCACCGCGCGCAGGTCCCTGAGCCGGGCGGCGTCCACGTCCGTCAGGGTCCCGTCCTCGGGCACCCTCCACTGCACGGACCGGCCCGCGACCAGCACCCAGCGTCCGTCCCGGGAGATCAACCGCCCCACCTTCGGCCCCGCGCGGCGGACGAACCCCGCCGGATTCACCATCCGCTCGTCGATCGGGGGCACGTCCTCCACCCGGAAGCTGCTCGGGACCGGACCCCCCGGCCGTCCCGCCACCGCCCACGAGGAATCCGTCACGCTCAGGCGGCGCACGCCGCGTCCCCGGGCGCCCTCGGGGAGGCCGGAGGCCTCCGGCGCCACCGGACCGACCCCCACCACCACGTCCGCCCAGCGCGGATCCGCCACCCGCGGGCCACCCGGGCACCACAGGCCCGTGTCCGCGCCCAGCACCGACACCGCCGGAACCACGGCGGCACCCGGTCGGCCGCCGACCACCCCCCGGGCCAGCGCCCCCACCACCCGCTGCACCGGCACCGGATCGGCGAAACACACCTCGCAGTACCAACCGCCGGAGGCGAGGCGTCGCACCCGCAGGTCCAGCAGGTCGGACCACTGGCCCTGCCCCGGCACCACCGGAACCGGAGCTCCCTGGTGGGGGGAGGCCTCCAGGAGGACGACCGCCACGAACGACGCGGCGGGCAGGACCCCGAGCGGGACCAGCGCCCTCCTCAGGTCGGTCGGGGTCGCCGCGACGACGGTGACCACACCCGTGTGCGGGTCGGCCGGTTCGGCTCCGCCCTCCCCGATGACGACCCGGTCCAGGTCGACCGTCCTGTCCGCCGCGCCGAGGACGAGGCCCCCGATGACGGCCGCCGCCGCCGGACCGGTGTGGCAGACCAGCGCGGGGAGGGGACCCCGGAGCCGCAGAACGTCCGCGATCTCTCCCCCGGTCACGAGGCGGCCCGGGCCGGCACCGTGCTCTCGGAGGCGCCCGCCTCGACGACGAGGTCGGGGCGCTCGATCCGCAGCTTCTCGCGTACCGGGCCGTGGGCTCCGCGTTTCTCCCAGGGAATGACCAGCGCGCCCGGGGCACAGCGGTCGAGGAGTTCCTGCCCGACAGGGTCGCCCCCTTCCGCTCCCGTCGAGCGGGTGACGTGCAGCAGGTCGATACCGTGCAGTCCGTCGAGGTCCGAGGCACAGCGCACCTCGACGACCTCGGAGAGCCCGTGGGCCGCGACCATGGCCCGGACCAGCTCCGCGCACCGGTGGTCGCTCTCCAGAGCGACCACCCTCCCGGACCGGAACCGGCGCAGCGCCAGCCCCAGCCAGAGCGTGGACGCGCCGCTGCCGACCTCCACCACCAGGTGCGGGCGCCGGTCCCTCACCGCCCTGACGACCAGGCCCATCGTGTCCGGGGAGACCCCGCCCCCTCCCAGCGGCGGCATGTAGGCGTCGGGCCCCAGGAGTTCTCCCAGTTCCCGGACGGCCTCCGTCTCCACGGAGGACCCCGCCGCCCAGGCCGCGGAGGCCGTCCCGTCCCCGTCGCCCTGTGACGCCGTGCCCGGCGCGGTCGCCTCGCACAGAGCCCGCACCGCGTCCTCCATCCGTGCCAGGCGACCGGTCAGGTCGTCGGCGCGGGCGAAGAGCTCGGTGCGGTTCTCCCCGGCGATCTCGGTGATCTCGCGTGCGTGGCTGTCGAACCGGCGCCGGAGCGACCGCGCCTGCGCGGTGTTGCGACGCACAACGAGCGCGAGGATTCCGACCGCGCAGAAGGCCCCGGACAGAACGGTGAGGTGGAGTGCGGCCCAGCCGTCGATCACTTCGTACCCGAGCATCAGCAGGAGCGTGCCCGCCCCGGACAGCACGGCCGTCCCCAGCGCTACCGCGAGTCGTCGACGTGGAAACTGCAATTCAGGCCCCCCAGCATCGGTCCAACCTATGGAGGCGGGAGCCAGGACATCGCCACCGCCCACGCCCGAAACCGTTCGAAAAAGACTCCACGAACGCGGAACCGGACGGGGACCAGCACTCCAGCCAGCGATATTTTTACACAGATGAAGAAATCACCGTCGCATAACACGAGACCGAGACCCCTTTACGTCATTCACCACGCCCCCAATAACCGCACTCGGAACATTCTTCGAGAAAGGTAATGAAAGGCAGCAGAAAGGACAGCCACGGCCTTGCGGGTCGGCTGCCCTCCCCGGCCCCCGCGCACGGAGAGGGGCCGCCTCCTCCGACCACTGTCGGTGGAAGCGGCCCCCTCGGGAAGCCCAACGGCCCTAGTCCTCCAGGTCGATCTGACGGCTGATGCCGGCGTCGATCTCGTCGGAGATCGACGACAGGATCTCCTCCGGCACGGCGGAGTCGACGGTGAGCGCGATCAGCGCCTTGCCGCCCTCCTGGTCCCGGATGACCTGCATCCCCGCGATGTTGACGCCCGCGTCGCCCAGCAGGGCGCCGACCTTGCCGACGATGCCGGGACGGTCCTCGTAGGAGAGGAACACCATGTGCTCGGCCAGGCCGATCTCCATGGTGTAGTTGTTGATCTCGACCAGCTTCTCGATCTGGCGCGGACCGGTGAGAGTTCCGGACACCGACACCAGGGTGCCGTCCGCGAGAACACCGCGCACCGAGATCAGGTTCCGCCAGTCGCTGCTGTCGTCGCTGGTGACGAGGTTGACCTCGACACCGCGCTCCTTCGCGAGGAGGGGGGCGTTGACGAACGTGACCGTGTCCTCGACCACGTCGGCGAACACGCCCTTGAGGGCGGCCAGCTCCAGGACCTTGACGTCGTGGGCGGCGATCTCCCCGCGCACCTCCACGTCGATGCGGCTGGCGATGGTGCCCGCGAGGGAGGTGAACACCCGGCCGAGCTTCTCGGTGAGGGGCAGCCCCGGCTTGATCTCCTCGGCGACCCCGGTGCCCTGCACGTTCACCGCGTCCGGCACGAACTCGCCCGACAGCGCCAGCTTGACGGAACGGGCGACCTGCGTGCCCGCCTTCTCCTGCGCCTCCTCGGTGCTCGCGCCCAGGTGGGGGGCGACCACGACGTTCTCGAACTCGAAGAGGGGGCTGTCCGTGCAGGGCTCCTTGGCGAACACGTCGATGCCCGCGCCCGCGACCCGGCCGTCCTTGAGCGCGCGGTACAGGGCGTCCTCGTCCAGGATGCCGCCGCGCGCGGCGTTGATGACGCGCACGGTCGGCTTGACCTTGCTCAGCGCCTCGTCACCGATCAGGCCCAGGGTGTCCTTGTTCTTGGGCAGGTGGATGGTGATGAAGTCGGAGCGCTCCAACAGCTCGTCGAGCGTGGTCATCTCCACGCCGATCTGCGCCGCACGGGCGGGCTGCACGAACGGGTCGTAGGCGATGACCTTGGTACCGAAGGCCGACAGGCGCTGCGCCACGAGGGCACCGATCCGGCCGAGGCCGACGACACCGATGGTCTTCTCGTACAGCTCCACACCGGTGTACTTGGACCGCTTCCACTCGCCGTTGATGAGGGCGTTGTGGGCCGGGGCGGTGTTGCGCGCGCTGGCCAGCAGCAGGTTGATGGCCTGCTCGGCGGCGCTGATGATGTTGGAGGTCGGGGCGTTGACCACCAGGACGCCGGCCTTGGTGGCGGCGTCCACGTCCACGTTGTCCAGACCGACGCCGGCGCGGGCGACCACCTGGAGGCGGGAGGCCGCGGCCAGGGCCTCGGCGTCGACCTTGGTCGCGCTGCGCACGATCAGGGCGTCGACGTCGGCGAGGGCGGGCAGGAGCTGGGACCGGTCGGCGCCGTTGACGTGGCGCACCTCGAAGTCCTCTTCGAGCAGCGCGATTCCGGCGGGCGAGAGTTCTTCCGCTACGAGTACGGCGGGTTTGGGCACAACGGTTCCTTTTCGGGTGGTGCGACCCGACCGCGCAGGTGGTTGGCGCTGCCCGGATCGGGTGAGACGGCCGATCAAAAGTCTACTGCCCTGGTAGGGAAGCCCGATGGGGGCAGGTGGGATAGTCCACCTGCCCCCAGTTCACGGGGTCTTCATGACCTAGGCCTTGAGCCAGCTCATCAGGGGACGCAGTTCGGCGCCCACCTTCTCGATCTTCTCGTTCTGCTCGGCCTCGCGGCGCTTCTTGAAGGTCGGCTGACCGGCGTCGAACTCGTCCATGAGCTCCTTGGCGTAGGAGCCGTCCTGGATCTCGCCGAGGATCTTGCGCATCTCCTCGCGGGTCTGCTCGGTGATGACGCGCGGACCGCGGGTGTAGCCGCCGTACTCCGCGTTGTCGGACACCGACCAGTTCATCTTGGAGATGCCGCCCTCGTACATGAGGTCGACGATCAGCTTGAGCTCGTGCAGGCACTCGAAGTAGGCGATCTCCGGCTGGTAGCCCGCCTCGACCAGGGTGGCGAAACCGGCCTTGACCAGCTCCTCGGTGCCACCGCACAGCACGGCCTGCTCACCGAACAGGTCGGTCTCGGTCTCCTCGGTGAACGTCGTCCTGATGACGCCCGCCTTGGTGCCGCCGATGCCCTTGGCCCACGCCAGGGCCAGGTCCCAGGCCTGTCCGCTGGCGTCCTTCTCGACCGCGACCAGGCAGGGCACGCCGCGCCCGGCCTCGAACTGGCGGCGGACGAGGTGGCCCGGGCCCTTGGGGGCGACCATGGCCACGTCCACGCCCGCGGGCGGCTTGATCAGGCCGTACCGGATGCTGAAGCCGTGGCCGAAGAACAGGGCGTTGCCCTCCTCCAGGTTCGGCGCGATCTCCTCGGCGTACAGGTCCCGGTGGATGTGGTCGGGGACCAGGATCATGATGACGTCGGCCTCGCGGGTGGCCTCCGCGGGGGTGACGACGCGCAGGCCCTCCTCCTCGGCCTTGGCCCGGCTCTTGGACCCCTCGGCGAGTCCGACCCGGACGTCCACGCCCGAGTCGCGCAGCGACAGCGCGTGCGCGTGCCCCTGGCTGCCGTAGCCGATCACGGCGACCTTCTTGCTCTGGATGAGCGCGAGGTCCGCGGCGTCGTCGTAGTACATCTGTGCTGCCACTTGGTGATGCTCCTTGTTCTTACGTACGTGTGGGGTCGCGGCGGGGGTTCGTCCGTGCTGACTCCCCGTCCGCCGCCGCCCCGGGACGAAGCCCTGCGGCTCCGGCGCCTTCGTTGACTCCTGGCCGCCTCAGGCGCTGCGGTCGACCGTGCGGAGGGAGCGGTCGGAGATCGACCGCGGCCCGCGGCCCAGGGCGACCAGCCCTGACTTGACGAGTTCCCTGATGCCGAACGGCTCCAGGTTTTTCACCAGGGCATCGAGTTTCTCGGGGTTGCCGACGGCCTCGATGACGACGACGTCCGGGCTGACGTCCACGACGTGCGCGCGGAACAGCTCGGCCGTCTGAAGCACATGGGTGCGGCTCGACGCGTCGGCCTTGACCTTGACGAGCAGGAGCTCGCGCCGGACCGACGCGGTGGTGTCCATCTCCACGATCTTGACGACGTTGACCAGCTTGTTGAGCTGTTTGGTCACCTGCTCCAAGGGGTGGAGGTCGCAGTTGACCACGATTGTCATCCGGGACAGTCCTGGGTACTCGGTGGTACTGACACTGAGTGAGTCGATGTTGAAGCCGCGGCGGGAGAAGAGGGAGGAGGCACGGGCGAGGATACCCGGGGTGTCCTCCACCAGAACGGAAAGCGTGTGACTGCTCATGGTGGTTCGGCCTTCTCCTCTTAGTCCTCGTGTTCCCAGTTCGGCGCCATGTCGCGCGCGTACTGGATGTTGTCGTTGCTGACGCCGGGGCCGACCATCGGCCAGACCATGGCGTCGTGGTTGACCGCGAAGTCGACGACGACGGGAGCGTCGTTGATCGACATGGCCTTCTCGATGGTGGCGTCGAGGTCCTCGATGCGCTCGCAGCGCAGGCCGACACAACCGTACGCCTCCGCGAGGCGGACGAAGTCGGGGATCCGGACCTTCTCGTCCTTGGGCGAGGTCTGCAGGTCGGTGTTGGAGTAACGGCCCTCGTAGTACAGGGTCTGCCACTGGCGGACCATGCCCAGGTTGCCGTTGTTGACCACCGCGACCTTGACGGGGATGCCCTCGATGGCGCAGGTGGCCAGTTCCTGGTTGGTCATCTGGAAGCAGCCGTCGCCGTCGACGGACCACACGACCCGGTCGGGGTCGCCGACCTTGGCACCGAGCGCCGCGGGAACGGAGAAGCCCATGGTGCCGAGTCCGCCGGAGTTGACGAAGGACCCGGAGCGCTCGTAGTCGATGAACTGGGCGGCCCACATCTGGTGCTGGCCGACTCCGGCGACGTAGGTGGCCTCCGGTCCGGCGATCTTGCCCAGGCGCTGGATGACGGCCTGTGGTGACAGGCTGCCGTCGTCGGAGGCCTCGAAGCCCCTGGGGTAGGCGGTACGCAGGCGGTTGAGCTGCTGCCACCACGCCGCGTAGTCGCCCTGTCGGCCCTTCTCCTGGTCGGCGCGGACGGCCACGACCATGTCGGCGAGGACCTCGCGGCAGTCGCCGACGATGGGCACGTCCGCGTGGCGGTTCTTGGAGATCTCGGCCGGGTCGATGTCGGCGTGGACGATCTTGGCGTCGGGGGCGAAGCTGTCGAGCCGGCCGGTGACGCGGTCGTCGAAGCGCGCGCCCAGGGCGACGATGAGGTCGGCCTTCTGGAGGGCTCCGACGGCGCTGACGGAACCGTGCATGCCGGGCATGCCCACGAACTGCGGGTGGCTGTCGGGGAAGACGCCCCGGGCCATCAGCGTGGTGACGACGGGGACCCCGGTGATCTCGGCGAGGACGCGCAGCTCGGCGGCGGCCCCGGCGCGCAGGACGCCGCCGCCGACGTACAGGACGGGGCGCCGGGCCTCCGCGATCATGCGGGCGGCCTCGCGGACCTGCTTGCCGTGGGGCTTGGTGACCGGGCGGTAGCCGGGCAGTTCGAGGCGTTCGGGCCAGACGAACTCGGAGGCGGCCTGGAGGGCGTCCTTGGAGATGTCGACCAGGACCGGCCCGGGGCGTCCGGTGGAGGCGATGTGGAAGGCCTCGGCGATGGTGCGGGGGATGTCGCGGGCGTTCTTGACCAGGAAGTTGTGCTTGGTGATCGGCATCGTGATACCGCAGATGTCGGCTTCCTGGAAGGCGTCGGTGCCGATCATGGGGGCGGCGACCTGCCCGGTGATGGCGACCATCGGAACCGAGTCCATGTGGGCGTCCGCGAGGGGGGTCACCAGGTTGGTGGCCCCCGGGCCGCTGGTGGCCATGCACACCCCGGGTCGGCCGGTCGCGTAGGCGTAGCCCTCGGCCGCGTGTCCGGCGCCCTGCTCGTGGCGCATGAGGATGTGGCGCACCTTGGCCGAGTCGTAGAGCGGGTCGTAGGCCGGGAGGATGGCACCGCCGGGAATCCCGAAGACAGTGTCAACGCCGACCTGCTCCAGCGACCTGATCAGCGATTGGGCGCCGGTCATCTGCTCGGTCATCTCAAGATCCTTCAGCGAGGTACCAGAGCGGTGCTGGGGCTCTGGCTTGGTGGGTCTGACCCTGGTCTGGCAATAAAAAAACCCCCACCGCCCTGTGGCGGTTGAGGGGTGGCGCGCAGCAGAAGAAACTCAGTGGGCTGCGCGCCGACCAAGTACGAGAATCAGGGAGGTGTTCTGCATGTTGACCACATTGGCCGACGGAGGGGTCGCCCGTCAACAAGAACGTCATAATGTCTCATTATGTGAGATCAATATGTCAGCATGCGACCGCCCCCACTGCTGAGATGCCGGTCCGAACTGGACGGACACCTACAAGTCCTCCGCCGCGTGTAACACAGAACACGTACCGGGGTCCGTCGTGCGCAACGTGCGGCGGACCCGGGAGCCGGGCCCGCTGTCACTCGAAGAGGTCCTCGGCCCGCTCGACCCCCACCGCCCGCCGCACCCACCGGTCGAGCTCCGCCAGGTCCGTGGAGGAGGTGACGCGCTCGCGCACCCCGTCGGAGACCGCGATCCCCCTCGCGTCCAGGATCCCCAGGATCGCCTCGGCCCGACCCTCGGCCCGACCCTCGGCCTGGCCCTTGGCCTCGCCCTCCCGGAAGGGGCGTCCGATCAACTCGGTACGGAACTCGTAGTCACTCAAGGTCATGATCTTCTCCAGAGATCCCAGGGCGGCGGCGGACAACGCCGCGAGCACGTAGTCAGAATACAGTGACGAAGCCGACGTATCGAGGCTCTTCAGAGCCGTGATCAGGGCTTTCAGGGCGGCCTCGTCATCCGTCGGGTTCGAGGCGAGGGACAGCACGGTCAGCACCGGATGCGCCGCCGCCACGCTCTGGTCGGTGACGGGTTCGAGCGTGTCCAGAGCCAGCACCAGGGGACGGATCTCCCCGCAACCCAGGTCGATGGGTTCGGAGTACCGGCGGGCGAGGGCGGTGGTGGGGGTGAGCACCAGCAGGGCGACGGGGCACCTGAGCCGGTGTCGGATATTGGCCACGTAGGCGGGCCAGCTGTAGGGCTTCCTCGGGTCCCACTTGTTCTGGGGCTCGGTGATGATCCCCAGGACGGGCACCGGCTCGTCGGTCCTCTCGTGCGGGAAGGGCTGTCGTTCGCAGACCACCACCGAGTCGGCGATCAGCTGTACCGGGGCGGTCCGCGTCGCCTCCGACGCGTCACAGCGCACCCGGGTGTGCTCGGGCAGCGGTTTTCCACCGACCTCCTGG
Source organism: Nocardiopsis sp. NPDC058631 (assembly GCF_042716955.1). NCBI lineage: Bacteria > Bacillati > Actinomycetota > Actinomycetes > Streptosporangiales > Nocardiopsidaceae > Nocardiopsis > Nocardiopsis sp. NPDC058631. The sequence continues at coordinate 91,874 of NZ_JBHXQY010000009.1, forward strand.
AGAAGCTCCACCGCGAACCTCGGATCATTCCGTATGAGGTCGACGGGGAACTCGTGTTCGTGTGAGGGCATGGCGAAAAAGTAGCGGTCATGTCGCCATCTCCACCGGCGAACGTCGGATCATCCGGGTATGTCCGTCCGCCCTGTCAGAGGTTGACCCCGGCCTCGCCGCCGACGAGCGACTCGACGCCGCTCGCGGCCATCGGGCGGGCCACCAGGAAGCCCTGTCCGTGGTCGCAGCCCATGGCCCGCAGCTGCTCCAGCTGCTCGGGACGCTCGATCCCCTCCGCTACCACCTGCACCCCCAGGTCGCGGCCCAGCTGGATGATGGTGTGGGTGAGCAGCGTGACCGTGTCGTCGCGCCCCAGGTCGGCGATGAACGACGGGTCGATCTTGATCGCGTCCACACTCAGCCGCCGCAGGTGGGCCAGCGACGCGTAGCCCATGCCGTAGTCGTCGATGGCCAGCCGCACGCCCAGCTCCCGGAGCTCCGCCAGGCGCTGCACGGCCTCGCCGCCGTCGTCCAGCAGGACCTCCTCGTCGACCTCCATGGTGAGCACCTCGGCGGACAGGCCCGTCTCGGCGAGGACACCCGCCACCGTCTCCACGAAGCGGGCGGACAGCACCTGCTTCACGGACAGGTTGACCGACAGCCCGATGTCCCAGTCCGAGAGCCGCCACACGGCGACCTTCTCGCACGCCTCCCGAAGGATCCACTCCCCCAGCGGCACGATCAGCCCCGACTCCTCCGCGGCTCCGAGGAACGCGTCCGGCCCGATCGCCTCCCCGCCGCGGTCCCAGCGCACCAGCGCCTCCACCGAGGTCACCTGGGAGCTGCCCAGGTCCACGACCGGCTGGTACTCCAGGAAGAAGTCGCCGTTGGCCAACGCCTCGCGCAGGCGTATCTGCAACTCCAGCCGGGACACCACCATGTCGTGCATGTGGGCGGCGTAGACCTCCACGTGCCCCGCGCCGCGCTCCTTGGCGCGGGTCATGGCCACGTCGGCGTTGCGCAGCAGCTCACCGCTGTCGGTGGTGGGTTCGGCGAAGGCCACCCCGGTGCTGGCGGTCAGCATGATCTCGCGGTCGGCGACCTGGAAGGGCTCGGAGGCGATCACCCGGCCCAGGCGCTCGGCCAGGTCGACCACCCGCTGGGCCAGGGGCACCCCCTCCACCAGGACCGCGAACTCGTCGCCGCCCCAGCGGGCCAGGGTCGCGTTCGAGTCCACCACGGCACGCAGCCTGCGGGCGGCCTGGCCCAGCAGGTGGTCGCCACGCACGTGGCCGGCCGAGTCGTTGACCGACGTGAACCCGTCCAGGTCCAGGAAGATCACCGCGATGTCCTCGTTGGGCTCCTCGCTGATGGCCCGGTGCGCCAGCACGTCGCTGGCCCGCTCCTCCAGGTACGCCCTGTTGGGCAGCCCGGTCACCCCGTCGTGGAACGTCAGGTGCTCCACCTCGTCCTGGAGGGCCACCTGCGCGCTGATGTCGCGGGTGGTCACCAGCAGGCGGTCGGGTTCGCCCGGCTGCTCGTACAGGGAGGCGGTCGACTCGGTGTGCCGCCACGTCCCGTCCGCGGCCCGCACCCGCAGCCGCAGGTGCACGCCCTGGGAGCCGCGCTCACTGAACAGGTCCGTGACGGGCTTGGTGCGCGTCAGGTCCTCGGGGTGGATCAGCGCGGTGACCGGTGCGGCGAGCACGTCGTCCAACCGGTACCCGAACGCCTCGGCCGTCCCCGGGCTGACGTAGAACACGCCACCGTCCCGGTCCAGGATGAGGATGACGTCGCCGCTGTTGCGGGCCAGTTCATGGAAGTGGCCCTCGCGGTTGCGGACCATGCGGGAGAGGGTCGCGTTCTCCTCCAGCATGCCCAGGACCCGCACCAGGAGCACGATCACGGCGGTTCCGGCGGCCAGCGGGAGCACCGGCGCCACTCCGGACAACCGGAACCCGGCCACGGTGAGCACCACCGCGGCGACGGCCACCGCCCCCAGTGCCGCGAGCTCGGGCGCGAACCGGTACAGGCCCCGCCCCGTGATCCGGTGCGGTTCCGCTCCCGGCCGGTGCTCGATCAGCCACGGCAGGGCGCCCAGCAGGGCGAAGCCCAGGAACTTGATCGGGTGCTCGATCCCCCCGGCGATGGGCACGCCTGTCAGGCGGGTGAGCGCGCCGATCATGTCCGACGTCGCGATGACGATGAGCGCACCGATCGCCAGCAGCACCGCGCGCCGGGTGGTGTGCGGTGACATGAACACCAGCGGGACGAGCAGGCACAGCACGACGATGTCGGCGACCGGGTAGACCAGGGCGAACCCCAGGAACCCGGCCCCCTCGCCCAGTTCCTCGTAGAGGGGGGAGAACAGCAGCAGCCACACCACGGAGAAGACCGCGGCGGCGCACACGTAGCTGTCGGTGATGTGGCGCATCGCGGTCCGCAGCCCGCCCGGCCAGGGGGCGAACCGTGTGAACCCCACCACGAAGAGCGGCAGCGCGGCGAGCGCGAAAAGGTCACCCAGAGTGAGCGAGAGTACCGAGCTGGAGCTGAGGAGACGGGTCAGACCGTGAGTGACGCCACCCGCGCACCAGGCGAGTGCGGCGAATCCCAGGTGCCGCAGCGCGGCGGGGCCGTCCGCCCCGTCGGCGTGCGCCTCCCGGTCCGCGCCGGTCGCGGCCCAGCGCCGCGAGGCCAGGAGCAGGGAGATTCCGGCAGCACCCGCGGCCAGCGCCGTCGGCCACTCGCCGAACGTCGCGGTGACGGTGGTCGGTCCCATCGGTACGAACGCGGCCGCCACGTAGACCAGGAACAGCACGCCCAAGCCGACGGTCCACAGGCGGCGTGCCCGGGTTCCCATCACCGACCTCCCCGCGGGCGCTTCGCGACCTTCGCGGCGCTCGGCCGCCGTCGCGCTCTCTCCTCGGACATGGAGCACCCACCTCGCGTCGTTCGAGTCCCCGGCACGGCACAGCACCGGGCACCGCAGTCTGCCGCCCAGGTTCTCGCGGGACTGGACGAGCCTGGCGGCGGGACGGTTCGAGCGACCGCACACACCCCCGTGCGTCGCAACCCTACGCAACCAAGGTCACACAGCGATTGAGGACCGGATGAGAGATGACGACAAAATGGTGACCCGGAGTCACCATCGCGCGTTGGCGGACCGCTGTGCGTACGGCGCGCCGCGGACCCTCCTCCGAGCCCCCTGCGCACCGATGGCACCGAAACACACCGTCCGGGGCGGGCCGGTCCCCCGGTTCCCGGGCTCCAGGACCTGATCGTCGGCGCCTGACCCCGGACCTCGCGTTCGGCC
>NZ_JBHXQY010000010.1:0-94676 GCF_042716955.1 Nocardiopsis sp. NPDC058631
GACCCTCGGGACCGTGAAGAGCACGCTGTCCCGCGCCGTGGACAAGCTGCGCCGCGACGCCGACCTCATCATCGAGCGCACCACCGGCTGAACCCGCTCCCCGGCCGCGTCGAACACGTGGAGGAGCAGGGTCCGCCCCCCGGCACCCACACGTACCGTCAGCCCCCGGACCTCACGGCCGGGGGGAGTCGGTGCGGGCCGGCGGCCCGCAGCCAGCGCCCGCTCACCGTCGCGCAGCCGCCTGGCGGTCTCCTCGCCGACGGGCTCCGCGTACGCCCCCGGTGTGTCGCGCGCGGCCTGCGCCAGCGCCGCGTTCATCCCCGCCACCAGCCGTGTCTTGCCCGCCGCCGCGCCGCCGAACAGCGGCAGGACGAACTCCCTGGCCTCGCCGGGCCGGTGCTCCAGGGCCCGGTCGCAGTGCGGGCACAGCGCCTCCAGGTCGGCCGAGCCCAGCAGGAGCAGTGTGGGCAGCCGGGCCCCGCACAGGCACCCGCGACGCACCAGCCCCCGCAGCCCCGGGCGGATCGCACCGTGTCTGCGCCCGCACGGTGTGCACAGGTACGCCGGGTAGTCGAGCCCCAGGAAGCACCCCGGACAGACCATGCGCACCCGCCGTGCCACCAGCAGCGCGGCGTCCGCGACCCTCAGCACCCCCACGAGCGTCCAGGCCGCAGCCAGGTACGCGGCCACCACCAGGGCGTGGGCCGCGAAGTGCACCCCGAGGAACACACCCCACGGGGCGGCGGCCGTCCAGGTCCTGCCCACGATCGTCCGCAGGTCCCACCAGGCAGGGCCCCCGTGGTAGGCGCGGTGGGCGGGGTCCTCCCCCGGCCCCGGCAGCGGCTCCTCGGGGCGGCCGTCACCGAACATCACCTCGTGCGTCCGGCGCAGGTACAGGACCGACAGCACACAGGCCCCGACCACGGAGGCGGTGACGGCCGCGGCCACGACGGCGCTGACCAGGATCGCCAACAGCCACCAGCGCAGCACGTAGACGGCCACCAGACCGAGCACCACCGCCGCCGCGGCCGCACAGCCCGACCCCAGGTGTGCACCGCCCTCGTCCCGACGCGACCACGGCTCCCCCGCCGGTCCCACGGCCGACGCCCGGCCCGTGCCCTCCCGCCGACCGCCGCCCCGGGGGACGGCGCGCCCGACGCCCGCTCCCCGCCTCCCTCCCGTCGGACACCTCACGACCTCCGCCCGCCTCCCCACCGGCCGAGCCCGAACCGTTTCCGCTCCCCGTCCTCGCGCCGCAGCCGCGCCCACGCGTCGAAGGCGGCGGTCCCCTCCCGGGGAAGGCGCCTGCGCAACCCCACCAGGTGACGGCGGCGCCACGCCGCCACGGCGGGCGACAGGACCGCCGTGTCCAGGTGCCGCCCCCGCTCGTGCCCCGCCAGCCCCTCGTGCCCCGAGGCCAGGTACACCGCGGCGGCGGTCGCCGTGTCGGGCCGCTCATCGGCCAGCCGGGCCGCGACCACCCCGCAGAAGGCCCCGAACACGTCCTCGGGGCAGTCCCGCAGCGCCGAGGCCAGCGTCCCGGGGCTGCGCCACCCGGACAGCACACGCACGACCATCCGCCGGGCGACGGCGCCCACCGCCGGATGGGCCTCCCGGACCGCCCGGTACACGGCGGTGAGCCGCCCCGGTCCCTGCGCCTCGTCGGCCAGCCGGAGCCCGCGGAGGGCGGGGCGGACCTGCGACCACTCCACCAGCACGCGCCGCCCTGAGACCGGCAGCCGGTCGCGCAGCCAGTGCCGGGACACCTCGTCGACCAGGTCCCGCCACGCCCGCTCCGCGCCCGCCTCGGGCGGGGACACCAACGCCTCGGCCACCCAACCCCCCACCCCCGGGGACACCAGGACCCCGGGCCGCATCGCCCGGAGGGTGAGCAGGGCGGACCGGGGACCGTGCCCGGGACCCCACACCTCCGTCAGCAGGGCGTCGTCCAGGTCGTGCTCCGCCAGGCCCGGCGCGTTCGACACCCGGCCCTCCCTGCGCACCGACACCACGTGGGCCAGCAGCCCCACCGGGTCGGCGCGGTCGTCGGTTCCCAGCCGGCGCAACTCGCGCACGAGCGCGCTGGACCCGTCGCGGTCCTCGGCGAACAGGGCGCCGGCCGGCCCGACCGCCACCTTCGCCAGCAGGGTGCGCGGAAGCCCGGCCAGCCGCTCCGCGGCGCCGCGCCGCACCTCGTGGTGGTGGGCCAACAGGACCGCCACGGCGGGGGAGGGCGGAGCGGTCGGCGCCGTCCCCCGGGCCGCCGGGCCCTCCCGCCCCGGGTGCGCCCCGTGCCCGGCCGCGGCGGGGCCGCCCGGGGGCGTGCCCGCCAGCAGCGGGGCGACGACCTCGCGCCCGTACCCCTCCAGGCCCCCCGCCGACGGCACCAGCCCTCCCGCGCGTGCCCAGCGCAGCAGCTCCACGGCCCGGTCGGGCGCGACCGGGCCCCGTCCGTCCCGGTCGTCGGCGCCGCCCTCGCGCGGCGCAGCGCCCAGGAGCGCGGAGATGCGCTCCCTCGCGGCCGCGCGCACCGACTCCGACCGCATCGGAGCGACCCGGGGAGCGGCCCCGCCCGCGGCGATACCGTCCAGGGACCGGCGCACCATGACGTGTTCGAGCCGTTCGGTGACCTCGTCCGCCCCGGCCCGGTGCGCCACCCGCTGCAACCCGGCCAGCGACTCCCCGTCCAACGACTCCGCGTCGGCCTCCAGCACCGCTGAGACCAGGGCGGCCGTATCAGCGGGCGCCAGCCAGTCCACCGCCTCCGACAGCCACTCGCGGACCGCGCGCAGGTCGGCGGACCCGGGGGACCCCCCGTCCAGGAGGACCGCGGCGGCCATCACCGGACGCCAGTCCGACAGCAGGCGCTCCCGCCCCGAGGCATAGGCGGCGGTCCTGCGCCACAGCTCCACCGCCCCACGGGTCCCCGACCGGGCCAGCCGGTCGGCGACCGCGCGCGACCGCTCGTCGGGTTCGGGCAGCCCGTCGGGGGAGCCCGACTCCGGGTCGTACACGGTGAACCTGCCCTCCCACGGCGCTGTGTCCGAACCCGGCGGTACCCCGATGACGTGCACCGGTGTCCCGTCCGGACTGCCGCTGTACGTCGCGAACGACAGCAACCGCGCCCTCCCCGGGGACAGCAGGTGCGTCAGAGCCGCCACCCAGCGGGCCACACAGGCGCTGTCGGCCACGAGCACGAGGGGACGGGCGCCCTCCACGGCGTCGTCCGCGCCGACCAGCAGGCGTGCGACGGCCTCCGGGGGCCGGCTTCGCAACCAGGCGTCGGTGCAGGCCCTGTCCAAGGGTCCGCGCCGTACCCGGAGCACCGGCAGTTCGGTGTCCGCGACCGGTGCCTCCGCCCAGAAGCCGGCGCCCCACAGCTCGGCGGGAAGCGGCCCCGTGCCCCCGTCGCCGGGGTCCGTCCCCTCCGAGTCCGCGGAGTCCACGGGCAGCAGGCTGTGCGCGAAGTAGTTGCCCGGGCGCCCCGAGGGGTCGTCGCCGCTGGAGACCACCCGGCTCACCACCGGCGTCCCGCCCACGTCCGGGGCGTAGCTCAGGTTGACGGGGTGCGCGGCGACCTGCTCGGGGGAGGACCGGCGCGGAGGCTCGTAGACGGTGAACCGCTCGACCTCCCTCAGGACCCGGGGGTCCACCCCCGGGGTGGCCGCGTTGAACTGGTATCCCGGGTACCCCGCCAGGCCGTGTTCGCACGAGGTGTAGTAGAGCTGAGCGAAACCCATCGGCGCGCCCTTCCGGTCGTTCTGGTCGTTCGCGGGGGTCAGGCGGCCGGCGGGGCCGCCTCCCGGTACGTCGCACTGCGGCCCCGAGGGCATCAGGGGCCCTCCCGCGAGGGGACCACCCCGAACTCGCCCAGCATCCACAGGAACGGGTCCGCGACCCGGTAGGGGCGCACCCCGCCCCTGACCCGGTTCCCGGCGTCGGGGGCGCCTCCCAGCGCGGATACCCCGAAGTAGCGGGCGTTGCGGTAGTGGTTGCGTACGTGGCCGTCGATCCCACCGCCGTCCCACCGGTGCAGGAGCTGCTGGATCTGGGCGTGCACGTCCTGGCTGTCGGAGTCGTCGAAGAACGGCGCCCCGGGCTGGGTCCGGTGCAGGGGCGAACCAGCGTCCAGGTGGCCGCGCAGAGCGTCGATCTTGGTCAGGCACACCGCGATGGGCACCCCGATGAGCCGGTTGGCCGCCCCCGGCCGTCTCATGAGCAGGTCGGTGACCCTTCCCAACATGTCCAGCGGCCGGTTCTCCGGGTGGCCGGGCGCGGGCATCCTCGTCCCCGCCGGGGCCAGGCTGCGGGCACCCTCCATCTGGAGCGGGTCCAGGAGCAGGATGACCCCGTCGGCGTTGTTGAGGTACCGCAGGTTCGCCTCGACACTCGCCTCGGACGTCAGGTCCTCCCCGGCGGTGTCGAAGAACGACAGCAGCGTGTGCTGGGGGCGTCTTCCGGTCAGGCCCCGCCGGGGCGCCGTGAACCGGAACACCAGCGGCTCACGCGTCGTCCCGGTGCGCCGGGTGCCGCCCAGCAGCCGTGCCTCCTGGTACAGGGGGGTCTCGTAGTCGGCCCTGAACCGGTGGCGCGTGTGGTCGTCCGAACCCCCCACGGACGCCCCGAACCGGTCGCCCACACGGTTCATCAGCTCGTGGACGAGCACCGTCATGAACACGGTCTTGCCCGTGTCCCGGGCTCCGACCAGGGCGATCATCCGACTGCGGGTGCGGCCGAAGTTCACCGGCAGCTGGGCGTGGCAGGTGGCGCACACCTGTTTGCCGGTGGGCGCCGAGCACTCCGGGCAGGTCGCCAGGGCCCGCCGCCCGTCTGCCTCGAACACCGGGGGGAGCCGTTCGCGCCACCCCAGCTGGGCCCGGATCGCCGCGTCCTCGACCGGGGCGCAGACCTGCCCGTCGGGGCCGGGCCGTCCGGTGCAGCGGAACCGGATCAGGCGCTCGGTGAACCGCGTGTAGCAGTAGGGGCACACGAGGCGGCGGCCGTCCAGGGGGTTCAGGGAGAGCAACGCGTCCAGGGTCCTCACAGGCGCAGCTCCTTCACCGAGGGCTGGCGCAGTCGCGCAGCGCGGTCGTCGTCGGCCGGGAAGCACATCAGCCAGCCGTCTCCGGAACCCCGGGGAGGCCGTACGCGCACCGACACCCGCTCGCCCGCCCCCAGGCGCCGGGCGGGCAGGGTCGCCAGGACGCGCCCCTGGTCGCCGGAGTGCGGCTGCACCGCTCCTTCGGCGTAGACCACGGAGACCTCGGGCATGGCGCAGGCCCGCTCCGCGACCAGGTGGACCACCCGTTCGCGCCGGAGCAGTCCGGCCGGTTCGACGCGGTACGCGATCACCGCCCGGCCCGCAACGGTGACGAACGCGGGGGCGCTCACCGCCTCCTCACCGCCCGAGACCACGACGGCGCGGACGTTCGCCCGCACCTCGTCCGGCCCCATGGGCGCCTCGAAACCGCCGTTCGCCTCGTACTGGCGCCGGGTGCACCGCAGCGCGTTCGCGGACCGGGACCCGGGGACGCCCGGGAGGTCGGACCGCCAGGAGACCAGGGCCGCGGCGGCGCCGTCCGGCCACGTCCACACCAGCCGGACCGAGGTGTCGAAGCGCTCGGCGCACAGCCCCTCCACCGGCGGGGCGGTCGTGATCCGCACCGAGTCGCCCACCACCGCCCGGCCGCCCGCGACCGTCGCCGCCAGCACGTGGCTGGTGCCCGCGCCCAGGCACAGCTCCACCCGCTCCTGTCCCGGACCCGGCTCCCCCTCCGGCGACGGCCCGGGCTCCTGGAGCACCTCCGGCCCGTGGGAGGCCAGCTCCTCGGGGTCGGCCACCGTTCCCGGCGCCCATCTCGCGGGCTCCGGTCCCACCCTCAGGACGACCCGTCCACGGGACGGCCGCGTCCACCGGGCCCACACCCGCGTCCCGCCGTCCGGGGACACGGACAGGTCGCGCACCGGAGCGGGGAGCGGCCCCGGGCTCGCCCGCCTGACGAGCCCCTCCGACGCCCGGGCGCGCCCGTCCGAGGCCAGGTACACCGCACGCACCAGGTAGAAGTACTCGGTGTCCGGGCGGACGTCGACGTCCCGGAACCCGGCGCCGTCCGTCTCCACCCGTGCCCCGTCGCCCGCCCCCCTCGGGGCCGCACCCTCGCCCCGCCGCACCTCCACACGCACCGCCTCCGCCGGGATCCGCCACGAGGCGGACACCGACACGTCGTCCGCGCACACCCGGAGGGCGCAGACCTCGGGCGTGATCACCACGGGGTGCGTCTCCACGGGCTCCGACACGGCGCGGCCGTCCCGCACCGCCACCACCGCGTACCGGATCTGCGTGCCCACCGGGGCGCCGACGTCGGTGATCTCGGTGCCCGACACCTCGCCCACCGGGACCTCGCGCGCGGTCCCCGGCCGGCCCGTCCGCCGCGCCACCCGGTGGGTGAGCGCACCCGGGCCAGGGCCGGGCTGCCAGGACACGACGACGTCACGGCCCTCCACCCGGGCGCGTGCCCCTTGCGGGGGAGGGAGCTCCACCCCGTCGAGCCGGGCGGCCGGCACCCCGTCCTCGTGGCGTCTGCGGTCCTGTGCGTCCCAGGGCATCGTGCCGTTCCCCTCGCGCTCGTGGTGGTCGTCCGCGTGTTCGGGGGCTCCGGCCGGGCGGGCTCCCCGGTCGGTCAGCCGGAGGTGCGTATGCCGACGGCGGCCCCGGAGCACACGACGGGGGGAGCGCTGTCGCCGCCCCCGGGGCTCCGGGCCGGAAGGAAGCGGTGCCCACCCGCGCGGAGAGCATGGTCGCCGACGCGCGGACGGTCGATGACGGCCTCCCGGTGCCGGGCGCGCGCGTCCGGGGCGGTGAGGCGCCCGTCGAGGGCCCGGAGCCAGGCGGTGACCTCCGCCGGACCTTCGCCGTCGTGCGGCTCCATTTCCCCGCCCCCCGCCTTCGGAGTTCTCGTGGCGCAGCGTTTCACAATGCGGCCGGTGTGGTTCACGAGCATACTCTCGCGGGCCTTCGCGGAGGGGGAGGACACATGGCGTGGATGCCCATGGGTGCGCATATTATCGGTGGGCTTGTCATGGCCTCCCACGTGCTCTTGCGTGGGTCGATCGAAAGCTGATGGATGCTCGGAAAAAGGTCTTTTCTGATATTTTTCTTCTCTTTTGGTGCCTTTTCTGTGATCGGTGGAGCAATTTTCAGAATGGCAGAACCAGAGGGTTTTCGCGGTGCTCCGATCTCCGTGCGCTTCGCCGCGGGCCGGGGCGGCCCGGAGGGCGCACGGCGAACGGGCCCGGTGCCGCCGTGGGGCGGCGCCGGACCCGTCGGAGGGCGCGGTCAGGACAGGGCGCGGTCCAGGCGGCTGCCCAGGTCGTCGGCGAGCAGACGGATGTAGGTCTGCGTGATGTGCCCGGCGTCCCGGTAGACCATCACGTTGCCGATCACCGCAGGGCACGCGCCGTCGACGCAGAACCGGTCGCTGAGGTCGATCAGGTGCGCCTCGTCCCCCAGGGACCGGACGGCTTCCTCCTGGGGGTCGGAGGTCGAGAACGCCTCGCCCTCGGTCACCTCGCAGCGGCCCGGATCGTCGGTGTTCGCGGACACGCACTCGACCACGTCGCGCTGGTGGCGCGGGGTGTCCCGGATGGCCACGATGGGCCCCGAGACCTCGGCCACGTCCTCCCACAGCCGGCCCATGCCCTCGGCGATCGCGGCCTTGCCCTTCTCGGCCGAGTCGGCGCCGGCGGGTTTGCTGGTCGTGGACGAACTGGTGAAGACCAGGTCCGGGCTCAGCTCCGCGAACTCCTCGGCCACGCCGCGGTTCCACGCCTGGCACTCCTCGTAGTCGCGGCCCTCGGCGTCCGCCGTCATCGTGTCCGTGAACGCGCAGGACGACTTCGTGTAGAGGAACAGCCGCCAGTCCCTCTCCTCCGCCATCGCGTGCAGGGCCGGGAACCACTGGGCGCTGTGGGAGTCCCCGACGATCGCCACCGTCGTCCCGGCGTCCTCCGGCCCGTACACGCACTGGGCGCCGCCGGGGTCGGTGTCCTCCTTCGACGCCTGGCAGTCGTCGTCGTACAACAGGGGGAGGTCGTCCTCGGCGTTGACCGGGGAGGGGTACGTCCACCGGCCCTCCGGGGCGGCGGACTGCCCGATCGCCGCCGGTCCGGTGTGCACCGTCGGGTCGAACGTCACCGACCCGGACCGGTCGACCTGCATGTACGCCGCGCCGCCGACCGCCGCCACCGACACCATCCCCGCCGTGGCCACCGCCAGAGCGGAGCGCCCGTTTTGGACCAGGCCCCGGTCGCGCACCGGGTCCTCCACCCACACCTTCGTCGCCCATGCCAACAGCACGGACACGCCCGCCACCACGGCGATGTCCAGGGGGCCGAGGCTGTCCCGGCCGGTGAGGACGAGCGCGAAGACGATCAGCGGCCAGTGCCACAGGTACAGGGAGTAGGAGACGTCGCCGACCCACCGGGCCAGCGCGGTGCCCAGCAGCGCGGACGCCGACAGACGGCCGGACCCCTGTTCGGCGGCGATCACCGCCGCGCTGCCCAGGACCGGAAGGGCCGCCGCCCAGCCGGGGAACGGTGTGGCGTCGTCGTAGGCCAGGGCGGAGGCCACGATCGCGGCCAGGCCCAGCCAACCGAGGGGGAGGCGCACCCGCTCGGGCAGCCGGCCGTGGGCCAGGCCGACGGCGAGCAGACCGCCCACCGCCAGTTCCCAGGCGCGGGTCGTCGGCAGGAAGTACGCGGACGCCGCCTCCTGCGAGGTCAGCACCACCGAGCAGGCGAAGGACAGCACCAGCAGCGCCCCCAGCACGAGGGCGAGGGCGCGGGCCGTGGTCCGCCAGCGGCGGCGGGTGAGCGCCCACACCGCGAACAGCAGCGGCCACACCAGGTAGAACTGCTCCTCCACCGAGAGCGACCAGAAGTGCTGCACGGGGCTGGGCGGCGTGTCGGCGGCCAGGTAGTCCACCGCCTGCCGGGCCAGGTAGAGGTTCTCGACGTAGAACGCCGAGGCCGCCAACTGCCATGCCGTGTCGGTCAGCCTGGTGACCGGCAGGACGAAGAACGAGACGATGCCGGTGCCGAGGAGCACCACCGTCGCGGCGGGGAGGAGGCGCCGGACGCGGCGCACGTAGAAGCCGCCGATCGACACGTGCCCGTGCGCGGTGGCCTCGCGGTACAGCAGCGACGTGATGAGGAAACCGGAGATGACGAAGAACACGTCGACGCCGACGTAGCCGCCCGGCAGGAGGGCGGGGTTCAGGTGGTAGACGAGGACCAGCAGGACGGCGACGGCGCGCAGTCCCTGGACCTCTGGGCGGAACCGGCGTTCGGACCCGGGAGGTGTGGCAGGCATTCGGTGTGCTCCGCGAGCGGGTTCGGGGACGGGCGACCGGAAGGGCCGCGGAACTGGTGATCGCATTCTGTGGTGTGCCGGAGACCCGATTGGCGTCCCGGGGCGCTGAGAGGGGAGCTGTTAGTCCAACCTGGGCATAAAGGACACCTGTTCGTGACCGGTTGTTCCCCACACGGTCCCCGTATGGGCCCGTTCCCGGCACACGCGCTCCGGATCTCGGGCACACTGTCGTGTACGGGTGCCACCCCACCGAAGGCGCCGCGGCCTCGCCGCCGCGTGCCCGGTCGCCGGGCCGTGCCCGTCCACCGGCACCGGGCAGGACCCGGTCCGCCGAGGCCGTGTCGCGAGAGGAGCCGCACCGTCACCCCCGTCGACCGAGCGCGCCTGATCGCCGCCGCCACCGCGGTGGCCCTCGTTCCCGGCGTACTGTACCCGCTGGTCGGACCCTGGGCCCTTCTGTGGGCTCCGGTCGTGCTGCTCTGCCTGGTGGCACTCCTGCCGCGTTCGGGCGGAGGGGACACCGCACCCGGGGAGCCCGACCGGTCCGAACCGGAGCCGGGCCCCGTCCGGGGGCCCGCGGGGGATCCGGGTACGCGCATCCGCCCCGTGGCGCTGGCGAGCGCCGTCGACGACCACGACCTGTACTTCTCCGCGACGGTCCACTGGCGCTGGTCGGGCCACGTCGACCTGAGACTGCGCAACCCGGTGGCCCCGGCGGTCCTCGCCGTCGTGACGCGGGCCTCCGAGCTGGCCCGTACGACCGACCCCGCCCGGGAGGGGATGGCCGAGTGCGAGCTGGCCGCCCGGCTCGCGGTCGAGACCGCCGTCCTGGGCAGCGGGGTCGTCGCGTGGGCGGAGGACGTGAGCCTGCGCCTGGCGGACGAGGACAGCGAGCGGCTGCGTCGCCTTTCCTCGCTGCGCAAGGACGGCGCGCTGCGTGAGGCGGTACGCGAGGCCGAGGAGGAACTGGACGAGGCCGCCGCGGTGGCCCCGCTGCCGAGCCCGGACCTGTACCCGTTCGGGGAGCTCGACCCCGCGGACGCACCGTTCGGGGACGGTGGCCCGGTCCCCGGGGGAGCGGCGGTCCCGCGTGTGGACGCGGACGGGCCCCCGCCACCCGCCGGTCCGGGCAACGACGTCGACAGCGAGGGCTTCGAGAGCTACTGGTGGCCCGCCGAGACCGAGGGCCACGACGAGGCCGAACGCGACGTCCAGGTCGCGATCATCCGGGGCCTGATCGACGACATCGAGGACGACTCCGCCCGGGCGGAGTTCGCTCGCGAGCAGGTACGCGTCCTGGGGCTTGGCGGCTTCGACGACGTGGCGGACCGCGTACGCCAGGCGTGTCCCGAGCTGAGCGGTGACCCGGAGCAGGGCACCGACCACGTACCCGGGGGCGGCTTCCCGCCCGCGGCCGCCGGGTGAGGACCCCTCCCGGTCGAAAATCTCGCAGGGGTTGAGAGTTCCCGCGACAGGGGTCACGACCTGCGGTGATGCCGACCCGGCCTCTTCTGCCGAGGCGCCTTTGCGCAAGCTTTTTTCAAAAAAGACGCATCACTACCACATGGTGGGGTAGCACAGCGGTTGAGGATGAAAAAAGTATCTCTTTCGTAATGATTTCTCCCTTGCGTATCGGCCGTCCATCTGTGCGGACGGCAAGGGGAGGCCCGCAAGAACCGTGGCGGCGACGCCGCGAGGAAACGACCAGGACAACGTGATCCGAGTTCGAGGAGGAGGAGAACCGTGATGAGGAACCCCCTGAGGAAGGCCAGGAACCTGGTGACGAGGAGGGCTCCGTCGGCAAGGCGGCGGCCCGGGGTGCGCACATCCCCGGGGCCCGCGCGCAACCCTCTCCGTCACGTGGGCAACTCCCTGCTGGGGCCGGGCGGTCCCGCCAGAACTCCCAAGCCCGTCAATCCGCTGCGGTCCCCGGCGGGCAGGACCCCTCCGGGGGGCCGACGGCCCCGCAAGAGCCCTCTGCGCTGGCTCAGCGACCTGGGTAGGACCCGCAGGGTCCGCTGACCCGGGCGGGTGACACCGCTCCGGGTCCCGTACTTCCCGTGTTCGGGTGCCCGCCCGGCACACTGAGGCCGAACACGACGGGAGGAGACGGCCCCGCACGGCAGCGACCGTGCGGGGCCCTCGCGTGTGCCGCGCCCCTGGACGAAGGGGCCCGGACGGACGCCCGGGGTTTCAGGTGCGGGGCAGAGCCGACCGCGGGCGTTCGCCGGCGCCCACGCGGGTCAGGTAGTCGCCGAAGCCCCCGCGTGCGCGCGGGTCCGACCTCGCCGAGGTCGTCACCGCCAGGTCGCGGGGGCGGCGGACCCGGTGGCCGGCGACCTCCAGCGCGGTCACCAGCGCGAGGTCCTCGGAACAGGCCAGGGGAGGGAAACCGCCGACGTCGAGGTAGGCCGACGCACGGACACCGAGGTTGGCCCCGTGCACGTGGGGGTGCGTCCCGCCCCCTCCGCGCGGATACACCCGGTCGAAGCTCTGCTCGGTGCCCGCCAGGCGTGGGGACCAGTCCCGTACTCGCACGGTCCCGACCACGGCGTCGCAGCCGCGGGCGTGGCGGAGCTGCTCGGTGATCCAGTTCCGGGGCACGAGGGTGTCCGCGTCGGTCACGGCGAGCCACACCGCCTCCGGGTCGGTGCCCCCCACCAGGCGCAGGGCGTGCTCGGCCCCCGAACGGCGGGCCGCGCCCACGTTGCGGTGCCGGGAGGTCACCACGTGCGCCCCCGCGGCCAGGGCGACCGACGCGGTCCGGTCCGTGCAGGCGTCGGCGACGACGATCACGTGCCGCGCCCGCTGCGGGACCGGCGAGGCGGCCAACGCCGCCCCGACCGACCTCAGGCAGTCGCCCAGGAGCATCTCCTCCTGGTGCGCCGGGACCACCACCGCGAGGGCGCGGATCACACCAGCCCTCCGGCCCGGGCGACCGACACCGGCTCCCCGCCGTCCGCTGCCCGGTACAGCTCCAGGAGGAAGTCCTCCTCCACGTGCTCGACCACCCGCACCAACCCGGGGACCGCCGCCAGGGCGAGGTGCACGTCATCGCCCGAGCGCACGTGATCGGGGACGGGGTGGCGCCAGTGGACGGCCAGGACGGTCCCGCCCCGGCCGAGCGACTTCCGTGTGCGGTCCAGGACCGCAGCCAGGTCCGCGTCGTCGAAGTAGTAGAGCAGCTCCGACAGGACGACGAGGTCGAACCGCCCCTCCGGCCACTCCGCGGGCACACGCGCCCGCCGCACGAGGACGTTCCTGGCGGCGGCCGTCTCCTCCCGGGCCCGGGAGGCGGCCTCGGCCGCACCCTCCCAGGCCAGGACCTGGTCGCAGCGGGATGCGAGGTCCCCGGTCAGCAACCCGATCGCGCACCCCGGCTCGAACGCGCGCCCGTAGCGCTCACGTGTCAGGGCGGCCATGCTCAGAGCACGCTTGCGCTGCTCGTACCAGCGGGTCCGAAACCCCCAGGGGTCGTCACTGGAGGAGTACATCGCGTCGAAGTAGGACCCGTCGACCGTCACGTGAACACCACCTCGTGGTCGCGGGCGAAGTGGGCGAGCACCGAGGGCCCCAGGATCGCCCGGTCCGCGGCCCCGGGCCCGATCGGGAAGATCTGCGTCGTGAAGGCCCCGATCGCGGCCGCCTTGCGGCGCCGGGCGTCCCGGGGCAGACGGAGGCGACCCGCCCGGTCCCACGGAAGCGCCGCGTCACCGGGGCGCGTCCAGTGCCAGGCCCAGACCGGATAGGACAGGAGCCGGGTGCCGAGCGCCCGCGCGGCGTCGAGGGCGGCGCGCCCCACGGCCTCGTGGTCGGGGTGCGGATCGCCCTCCCACGGCGCCACGCACAGGTCCGCGCCGCGGTACAGCTCCGCCAGCCGCCGCGCCAACTCCGGTTCCCGTTCCCCCACACCGCCGTCGGGCAGCCGCAGACGCTCCACCTCGGCCGCACCCGCCCCGAGAGCCGTCAGGGCCCGCGCGCGTTCGTCCGCGCGCCGGGCGACGAGCTCGTTCCGGGTGAACACGGAGCTGCCCGGATGCGAGGACTCCCCGTCGGTCACCGCCACGATCCGCAGACGGACGCCGCGGGCGGCGAGCACGGCCAGCCCGCCGCCGAACCCGAGGGTCTCGTCGTCGGGGTGGGGCGCCACGACGACCGCCTCGCGCACACCCCCCAGATCCAGGCTCGGGACGCGGTCCAGCCCCGGCCACCGGGCCCACTCCTCCTCGGGCGTGCCCGTGGTCTGCGCCGTGCACGACGACGTTCCGTCAGCGGTCATCCCCGTCTCCTTCCCGGTGGTGGGCCGCTAGCGCGCCCAGCCCCGCCAGGTCCCGGTCCGCGTGGTACTGGCGGAGGTACACCGCCAGGTCGGCGGTGGCGCGCGCGTAGACGGGGTCGCCCGCGAGAGGGCCCGCGCCCAGTGCCTCCTCCGTCCTGTGCAGCGCGGTGGCACAGGCCCCGGCGACGACCGCGCGCACGCGGGCGGCGAGCAGTGCGGCGCGGTCGCCGTCGCGGGGGTGGTCGTCGATCTCGCGGGCGGCGCGGCGCAGCACCGATTCCGCGACGTACAGGTCCCGGTCCACGGCACCGAACGCGCTGAGCAGGTGGGGGTCGGCCCCCCGCCGTGCCGCCCGGTCGGCCAGGGGCCGGGCCACGGACAGGGCGCCCCCGTACCAGCAGGCGGCGACCCCCGCGCCGCCGTGGTGGAACCCGGGCCTGCGCAGGTAGTCGCCGGGGCCGCCGACGGGTTCGGCGGGCGCGCCGTCGAACCGGACGGTGAGCGTGGCACTGGCCTCCATGCCCGCGGCGGCCCATGTGCCCGGCAGCGTCGTCGCCCCCGCCGCGTCGACCGCGAACAGGCCCCGCTGCCCGTCTGCGACGTCGGCGCTGACCAGGGCGTGTGTGCAGAGGTCGGCTCCGGAGCAGAACGGCTTGGCCCCGTACAGTCTCCAGCCGCCGCCGGCCTCGCGTGCCGTCAGGGTCGCGCCGGGGGGATGGGCCGCCCACACACCCCACACGTCACCGGGCTCGGCGGTCGGGCCGCCCAGCTCCGCGAGGATCGCGAGGGCGTCGGTGTGGCCCTCGGCCAGCCGGGCCAGGGAGAGGTCCTCCCCGGCGAGGTCGCGCAGGCGCTCCCAGCGCGACCAGGTGGCGCCGCCGCCGGGAAGCGGCAGATCGAGTCCGCCTGCGGCGACCTCTGCCACCAGCCTGGCGGCGACGCGGTCCCCGTGGCGTTCGCCGTGCCCGTCCGCCGGCGGTGTCCGTGCGCGCGTGTTCTCGCCCACGGCCTGTGACGTTGCCACCGAGTCGCCCTCCTTCCGTTGCCGTGCCGGACAAGCCGGGGCCCGGCCGGTTCACCGGCCGGGCGTGCCGTCCGCGGTGCCCGCGACGGGGCTCGCGCCGGACTACTTCTTGGACTCCTCGATCCGGAGCGCCACCCCGAGCGCGAAGAAGGTCGGCGCCCACTCGCCGACGAACAGCCCCTTGCGCTCGGCGGCGTCCTTGCCGGCGTCCTCCTTCTTCACGGAGGCAAGCCAGGTCAGAAAGGTCAGGCCGATGGACGCAAACCCCGCGTAGTAGGCCATTTCGGAGGTGACGCCCAGTTCGGACAGTTTGCTGATCATGTCGTCTCCCATGTGTTGGCGGACCGTAACCCGTCCCCCGTGCCGCTGCCCGGGGTTGAGCTGGGACAAACCCAAGGGAGTTCGAGGATTGGCCTGCGGAGGAGCGGTCACCGGGTGGTGGGGGCGTGTTCGGTGCGGGTGGCCGTGTCCGGTGTGGCCGCCCGAGCCTCTGGGCAGGGACCCGGACATGCCGGAACCCGAACACACCGCCGACGGCCGCTACGTCGTGATCAGGGGCCGGCGGTGGCGGGCGAGCGACCCGTCCCTGCCGGACCGGGAGCGCGAGGACCTTGTGAGCCACCTGATGTCGGCTCGCCGGGACGTGGCCGCCGCACTGCGTGCGCGGGACCCGGGGGCGGAGCGGCTGGCCCGGGCGCGGGTGACCCTGGCCAAGGAGGGCCTGGGCGAACGGGGAACCCCCTGGTGGGAGCAGGACGGCGACGCGCGCCGCCACCGCTGGGAGGAGGCGCTGCGCCGCCTCGGGGAGCCCGGGGCCACAGGGGCGCCGCCCTGAAGCTCCACAGCGCGCGCCGCGCGGTGGCCCCGACCCCGGACGGCGCCCTGGGCCTGCTCTGAACAGGGAGAACAGTTTCCCAGCGGTAGCCGCGGGTACATGGGGCGGACACGCTCTCACCGTCCCGAACGGTGGCGAACGGGACAGCCGGTGCGGATGCCCGCGCCGTGGCCGACCGGGCAGGCGACATCCTCACGAGAGCGTAGGACCGCGGGATGTGCCCGAACCCACTCAGAAGGGTGCTGAGAAGGTGAATCGGAGTACTCAGGAGGCCGGAAAGAGCAAGCTACGGCCCACCCGCGCAGGCAGCAGGGAAACGAAGACGGACGTGCCGGCCGAGACGACCGCGAAGCCGAGGCCCGCTCGGACGAAACGGCCCGAGAGCGCGGAGAACGTTCCGGAGCCCCGCCGCGACACCACCGACCGTGCCGCCGGAGGCGGGGACACGGACGTGCTCCTCGACGTCCCCGTCCTGAAGGTCGACGAGATCGAACTTGAGGTCGAGAACCTGCTGGCCTCCGTCTCGCTCCAGGCCGATGTGCTGGACCTGCTCAAACTGAAGGTGGGGGCGGACGTCGAACTCGGCCGTGTCCACCTCAACATCAAGGGGGTCGAGGCCCAGGCCCTGCTCAAGGTCCGGCTCGGCAACGTTCGGGAGATCATCACGCGGGTCCTGGAGACCATCGACGCCAACCCGCAGATCCTGGAGAACCTGACCCGAGGGGTGGAATCCACGCTCGACCAGGTGGCGGGCGGCGCGAGTGAGGCCGTGGGCGCTCTGGGGCAGGGAGCCGGGAGTGCTGTGGAGGAGGTCGGTGAGGGCGCGGGGAGCGCGGTGAAGGACGTCGGCGAGGGCGCTGGAAGTGCTGTGGGGGATGTCGGCGAGGGAGCCGGTAGCGCGGTCGAGGACGTCGGTGAAGGCGCGGGGGGCGCTGTGGAGGACGTGGGTGAGGGTGCTGGAAGTGCCGTGGAGGACGTCGGCGAGGACGCCGGAAGTGCGGTGAAGGGTGTTGGCGAGGGCGCCGGTAGCGCGGTCGAGGACGTGGGCGAGGGAGCCGGGGACGCGACGAAGGGTGTCGGTCAGGGCGCGGGGGAGGCGACGAAGGGCGTCGGTCAGGGCGCCGGGGAGGCGACCAAGCGTGCTGGAAGTGCCGCCAAGCGTGCTGGGGGCGCGGCTGGGGGCGCGGCCAAGGGCGCCGGGGGCGCGGCCAAGGGCGTTGCCAAGCGTGCTGGGGGCGCGGCCAGGGGAGCCAGAGGCGCGGCCAAGGGTGCTGGGGGCGCGGCCAAGGGCACTGTTCGCAAGACCGGGAAATAGGACTCAGGGACCGCGGACGTATCCGCCGGTGAGCGGAGGTGGAGACCATGAGCGATCGGAAGGAACCCGAGCACGACGTGGAGATCAGTGCCGCCGTGTCCGCGGACGAAGTGACGTTCCACGAGGCGCCGGAGGTCAGGTCCCGGTACTGGGGGGAGCCGCAGCCGGAGGGCACCTCGGGCAGCGACCGGTCGGGGGTTCCCCGACCCGTCGAATCCGGGGTGGTCTACGAGGACATCCACGTCGACTACCGGCTCGCCAGCCGCATCCGCCCGCCCGAGGAACAGCCGGAGGAACAGACTGAGGAACGGCCGGAGGGCGGCCCCGACGAGGAGGAGTGAGCGCTCGGAAGCCTGCCCGTCGGCAGTCCCCGACCGTGTCGCCACCGGGTAGGGCCGCGAAGATCCGCGACGTCGCGCGAAGTCAGCGCCCCGGGACGGGGAAGTCCTGGACGGTCTCCAGGTCCGCGTCCACGAACCTGAGCTCTTCGCGCCCTTCCCCTCCCGTGAGCGGGTGGAACGCAACCAGGACGCGGTCGTCGGTCGGGGAGACGCTGACCGAGGAGTAGTCACTCACGGAGTGCTCCTCCACCAGTACCTCTCCCTCCGTGTCCCACACGTTGAGGAAGCTCTGTTCCCGGTCGGTGTCACTGCCGACGGCGACGATTCTGTTGCCCTCGGCGCCGAGTGACACATCACGGATGGGCATGTACGTGTCGTTGTCTGCCAGGCGCAGACGAAGCTCCGTGGGGTCGTCGTCGGAAAAGATGTCCCACAACAGGACCGAATCGCCGGCGGGGGTGGCCACCAGGCCGTCACCGAACGCCACCGGGTCGGTGATCTCGGCAGGGGACTCCCGAAATTCCGGGTAGGAGGCGTGCACTTCCCCGGAGGCGGCATCCCACGTCGCCAGGCCCGTGTCCAGCACGGCGATCAGCAACTCCCCGTCCGCAGATGTGCCCAGTCCGGCGAAAAATCCCTCCCGGCCCCGCTCGTCCTGCGGGGTGGGGAGCCTGTAGAGCTCCTCCCCGGTGCGGATGCGGTAGGCGCTCACCTCGCTGCCGTAGCCGAGAAACAGCGTCTCGCCGTCGGGGGAGAGCGCAGAGCTCGCACTGTCGCCGATGCCGTCGGGCAGTTCGACGACGTGCCGTTCGGATTCGTCGAGGTCCCACACGTGGACGGAGGCCACGCCCCCACGGGACGACTTCACCGCTTGGACGGCCAGCGTGGACCCGTCGGGTGTGGAAGCGAGCTCGGAATAGCTGAAGACATACCCTTCGTTCGGGTCGCTGAGCCGTTCGGCCGCATCGGGCCGGTCCGCCTCGAAGACATCCACCCCAGCGGTGGACAGGACCGCGAAGCGATCGCTTCCGCCCAAGAAGGATGTGTCCCGGACCGTCCAGTCGCGCGCGGACGACGGAGCTTCGGTGGCCGCAGGGCTCGACGAGGGGGGAGCGGTGTTCTGCCCGGTTTCCAGGCCGCTCCGATCCGCCCCGGCCTGGGGAGCTGCTCCCTCCGAGGAATCCAGTGCAACCGCCAAAGCGATCACCAGGGTCACCCCGGCGATGGCGGCACCCCAGCCCATCACGGATGTGGAGCGGTGGTCCGTGCGGTCCGCAGGCCCTTCAGCGGGTTTGGCAACCGCGACCGCACGGGGCTCGGAGCTCCTCGCGCCGTCCGGGTCCGGTGTGGGGAGCGGCGCCGCGGGATCCGCTCCGACGAGGCCGTCCACCTTGGTCAGGGCCTGTGTCGGCGCGATCCGGGTGACGGCCACCAGAGTGCTCTGAATCCTGGTGGCGACCGCTTCGGGTAGCCACACGGTGGCCTCCCCGTCCTCGCCTTCCGGTAGCACGGTGCCAGTGAGGTCGGCAGCCACCGAACCCAGGTCCGGCCGGTCATCCGGGTCCTTGGCCAGGCACGCGGTGACGAGGGGGAGCAGTGTCTCCGGTACCCCGCTGAGATCGGGGCGTTCGTTGACGACGCGGTAGAGCAGGGCCGAGGGGGCGCCGGTACCGAAGGGCGGGCGCCCGGTGGCGGCGAACAGCAGTACGCCGCCGAAGGCGAACAGATCACTGCGCGGGCCCAGGTCCGCCCCGGTGGCCTGCTCGGGCGACATGTAGGCGGGAGTTCCCAGGGTCTGACCGGTGCGGGTGAACGCGGTGGCCTCGGCCGCGCGGGCGATACCGAAGTCAATGACCTGGGGTCCCCGAGGCGACAACAGGACGTTGGAGGGTTTGAGGTCGCGGTGGATCAGCCCGACCGCGTGAATGGCGGACAGCGCCTCGGCGAGACCGGCGGCCAAGGCCAGCAACGAGTCCTCCGGAAAGGGGCCGCTGTCGCGCACCGCGTCGTTCAGTGACGGGCCGGGAACGTACTCGGTGGCCAGCCACGGCTGCGGGCCGTCGGTGTCGGCCTTGAGGACGCGGGCGGTGTATGGCCCCCGCACACGGCGAGCCAGGTCCGCTTCGCCGACGAACCGCTTTCGGAACTCCCTGTCCCCGGCGTACTCGGGCCGGATGGCCTTCACCGCAGCCAGGTCGGCCCCCGCGCTGTCGTCGGAGACCGCGAGAAAGACGACACCCATACCGCCCTCGCCAAGACGGCGCAGCAGCCGGTAGCCCCCGAGCTCTCGGGGGTCGTCAGGACGTAGTGGTTCCATGGGGGTCGTTTCCAAGCGCTGGGGATGCAGGGTGAAGCGTAGCGGATGCCCTTCCGTGAGGGTTTCGGGCCTGTTCGGAACGGTCGAACCATCAGTTCCGACGCCGCCGGCCGCATCCGTCCTGCCGAGGTCGCAGAGGCGCGGGACCGCCCTGCCCGGGTTGCAGGCGGGGTGCGCCGTGCCCCGAGGGAAACGGCACGAACCGCCCCGATCTCTCGCCGTTGTCTCGGGCGCAGAATTCTGGCTGTCTGCAGAGCTATGTCGGGCTGCGCCGAAATGGACGCGGGCGCGTGTGTCGAACTGTCGCGCGGGTGGTGCGGTGGCGCGTTCCTGTCCGCCCTTTGCGGACGGCTGATTTTCGGCTCGATGTGAACTGATGTTTGGTATTCACCGAATGAAGGCGGGCGGCGCGGCCGAGGGCTTCTGGCTGCGTGCACGGGCTTGTGTGGTGCCCGTGTGGTGCCCGTGTTTCTGGTGGTAGTAATGATGGTTTTGGTCCGTATTTATATCTCTGGGGTTTGTGGGTCGCTGCGGGAATTTGGTAACTTCCCTGTGGTTGGAGCGGGGTGAGAATATCCCGCCCAGATTCTTTTTCGGTCATAGCTGGAATGTGTAGGCACCCCCCGTAATGCGTCGTTCCCTGACCCGCGCGACGGCGGCTTGTGCGGCTTACGCCCTGGTCATTTCGCTGGGGTCGGTCGCTCCCGCCACAGCCGACGAGAAGACCCCGGCCGCCGTCGATGGCACGGCCGTCTCCGGAGAACGGAGCGGTGGACCGGAAGAGACCTCCTTCGCCGAGGGCGTCTCCGCGGCCCCTGCACGCTCTGGCGCCGGTCGGACCGAGACCGAGATCTCCTCGTGGACCTACGTGGACCGTGCCTTTCCCGACCGGGCCTACGGAGACGCCGAGGCCGCCAGCGTGGGCACGGGGCGCCTCGCATGGGACCGCGTCTACACCCGCAGGGCCCTGTTCCGGTTCCCGGTCGCGTCCGAACCCGGCACCGTCGTGGACTCCGCCGTGCTGCGCACCGAGGTGGCGTGGTCCTACGACTGCGACAGCGACTCCTTCGCACAGCTGCACCGGGTCGACCCCTTCGACGCCGGGACCACCTGGAACGACCAGCCGACGGCCCGCGCCCTGCTCGACACCCGAAAGGTCAGGGGCGGTCAGGCCGCCTGCCCCGTGGCCGGTGGCGTGGAGTTCGACGTGACCGAGGCCTACCAGTGGGCCGTGGACAACGGGAAATCCCACCTCCACCTGAGGCTCGGGGAACGCGACGAGTCCGGAACCACGGCCTGGCGCCGCTTCGATGTCGAGGACAGCCCGCCGGTGCTGGCCGTCGACCACAGCACACCGCAGACCCCGGGCACGGCCCCCGATCCGACCGGCACCGTGAATGGCTCCCCGGACGGGGAGGCGACCGCCGGGCCGACCGGTGACCGCGCCGCCCTCCAAACCGGGGACTCCCCGAACCCTTCACAGCCCCGAACCATCGAAGGCCCCGCCCTTTCCGGCGACACCGTCCCCGGGGAAGGCAGAGCCGACGACGCCCGCGTCCACGGCCTCGACGCCGGTGTCCGGCGCCGGACCGGCGGTGAGCGGATCCGTTCCCAGCGGGGGGAACGGACCGACCGACCGTCCGCTCCGGGCAGCCACCGGCAACAGGGCGGGATCGCGGCCCCCAAGTCCAGGGGGCCTCCGGTCACCACACCGGTCGGAGACCGCACTCCGGTTCACCGACCGCAGGGAACCGGTTGACGGACGACGGCGTCCATCTCTCCTGATACTGCCTCCAACCAGGTGGAGGAACGCATCGGCGGTAGCCCGAGGGGTTCGGGCGGGCCGCTCCCGGAGCGCCGCGGCGGGGCGGCGCCCGGAAGGGGCCGAGGAACCGCGTCATCGCCGCACCGGCCACAGGGCACGGTGGCCGCCTGCGGTGAGGGCACGGTTCCGCGCCGAGGGGAGAGGTGTCCGTCCCCGACACCGGACGCACCTACGGCAGGGCCCAGCGGGGGGCTCTGCCGCCGGAAGCCGAGGCGGTCCGGAACCACCTGTGTGCGTGGGCACCACACAGCGGGGTTCCGGGCCGCCACCGGCGTCCGCGCGCCGAGACCGGACCGGTCCCTCGTACGGACTCCGGGACGATCCATGCGTTCACCGGCGGCCCCCCACCCGCCGGGTGGATCTGTGACCGCTGTACACCCCGGCAACGCGAAATGCCCTGGGGACGGGCTCATGCACCTGTGGGGTGAGCGACGGGACCTCCACGCTTGCGGGTGATCAGCCCACGGCGGTGAACAGCATGATGTTCGCCGCCACATAGATCACGGTCGCCACCCCCAGACCCAGGAGCATCACCCAGACTGCGGGCCTCCTCCTGGCCAGGCGCACGACCGCCCAGATGGTGACGATCAGCCAGACCACCCACGGCGAGAAGATCATCAGTGGGATGGCCATGTTGACGGCGCCGCCACAGTCACTTCCGCAGCTCGCGGTCGCCATGACCGAGAAGAAGCCCCAAAAACTCGCCCCGAGGCAGACCAGTGGTGCGAGGCACATGAGGACGATCGTGATGGCCCTGTCCGCGGGCGACCCCTGCGGGCGCTGCGGTGCGGTGCCCAACCGGGGACCGGGCAGAGGGGTGTTCGGGGGGAACCCGAAGGGGGTCGATCGGGGCATGAGCGTCATCTTGCCACGCCAGGGGATCAACGGCCAGCGTTGTGCCTCGTGCCGGGCGTGATGGAGGCTATGGCACGCACTGGGTTTGGTGGAGCCGAGCTGTGTCGGCCAAGCCGTGCGGCCCGCGGAAACGCTGGGCCCGCGGCACGTCCGCACCGGCCCTCGGGAGACCGGCGTGCTGCCCCTGACGTCGTCCGGGCCGACCGGGGCGACGGCCGCCTCCCCGACGGAGCGCATCCTCCGTCAGCCCGACCGCTCCCGTGCCGACGGGGCGCGGGCGGTGAGGAGCGTGACGGTGCCGCTGGGCGACCCCGCGGACCGCACGTCCTCGAAACCGCACTCGGACAGTTTGCGGCCCAGCTCCCCGGGTCCCCACGGCGCTGTGCCCGCCCGGCTCATCCGCCAGCGGGTGACAGCGGTGTGCACGTCCCTCTCCCCGGTACCGGGCTCGGCCCCCGGATCGGAGGTCAACGCCGTCGCGGCCACCAGCAGACCGCCGGGACGAAGGGCGGCCCGTAGCCGGGGCAGCGCCGCCTCGGCGGTCTCGGGGTCCAACACCGACAACGGAAACCAGACCAGGTCGTAGACGTCGGACTCCGACACGTCGGCGACGTCCTGAAGCCGTGTCTCGACCCGGTCGCGCAGCCCGAGTCCGGTCAGGTACTCCTCTGCCAGTCGCAGCGCTCGCGGGTCCACGTCCAGCCCCACCGCGCGAGCGCCCGGAGAGCGTTCCACGACCACGGCCGAGATCGCTCCGATGCCCGTTCCCACGTCCAGGAACCGAGGGGATCCGTGATCCAGCAACCCGGCGAAACCAGGTATCCGATCGGTTAGCGCATCCAGGAAAAGACGCATGTGTCTGCCCGACGAGCGGCCGTCGGCAAGGTAGGCGGCGTCATCGGACCGGTCGGGTGTGGTGATGCCCTCGGCGGCATCCGCGGCCTGGCGCAGCAGTTCCGCGATCCGGCGCGGGAAGGCAGCCGCGTTCGGCCGGCTCGTGAGCACAGCGTCGTAGTCGGCGCGCAGTCGCCAGCCCTCGGTGCCGCGCTCGGCCAACCCGGAGGCGGCCAGGAGCTCCCCGTGCTCCTTCGGCAGCGGAGTGTTCCCCACCGCCGCGGCCAGCGCGGCCAGTACCCACACCTGGTCGAACATGTCGTCGACCCGGCCCATGAGATCTGATCGCGCGTTCACCATGGCGAGAGTGTGCCAGCTGAAGTTACTTCCTGCATCTTTGCAGGTGAGATGGGACATTTGTTCTTAAACGTGCAGAGACCCATTGATAGATCAGCTCATCTTTAGCAGTATGCGCTGTGGCAGAAACGGCCGAGTCGAGACAGGAACGCCCGAGAGCGGATGCCCTCCGTCGCTTGGGCCAAGAGGAAAGGACCCGACCATGGCTTGCGCATCTCTCATGATGTCCTCCCCCATCGACCCCACCGAGGACATCGCTCCCGCCGTCGAGGAACTCGATGAGGAAAGCGCGGAGTGACTGTGGCCCGACCCGCATGGGTTCGCTCGGAAGGGGAGCGGGGCGCTACGCGCCCGCTCCCCGAACCGGGTGCCCGATGGGCTGGGACGCTTGAGCGCGAACTGACCCTGGAGGAGGCCGAGAGCCGGATCCGGGCGGACATCGCCGCTCTGGGCTGGGCGTCGCGGTACAGGGTCCTGGACGACGCCGACCCGACCGCGGTCCAGTGCGCTCTGTGGGACGAGGCCGGCGATGAGGTTCCCTACGGCCTGGGCGCCGGGAAAGGGCTGGGCCTGCCCGCCCGTGTGGGCGCGCAGTTCGAAGCGGTGGAGCACGCGTTCACCGGCCCCAAGGCCCTCGACTCGCTACCGGTGCGAGCCATCGGCGCCTCGACGCTGTCCGGGGGTCCGTTCGCCTCCGACCGGGCGGTCCGCGACATCGCCGCGCAGGACGGTGCCCGGGTGGCGTGCGTGCGCTACCAGTCGCTCGACGGCGGTCCGGACCTCGACGTCCCGGTGTACCTCTGGGCTCCCTGGTACACGTCGCCGACCCCGGAGGGCTCGGCGCTCCGTCGCGGACTGGGCGACACGTCGGACTACAGTTCGGCGCTGGCCTACAGCGTCAACTCCGGCTGCGCCATCGGAGCCACGGAGGACGAGGCGCTCCTGCACGCCCTCAACGAGTGGGTGGAGCGCGACGCGTTCTCCCTCTTCCTCCTGCGGTCGGTCTACGACCGCGGCCCCATGCCGTCGCAGGTGTCCCGAGCTGACCTGCCCGGTACTCTGCGCGCCCACCTGGACCGGGCCGAGGAACTGGTCGGCGGGACGGTGACGCTCCTGGACCTGACCAGCGACCTCTCGGTACCCGTCGTGGTGGCCTATTCGCACACCCGGTCCGGCTCGGGACCGGGTGCGAAGCACCGCTACGGCCTCGGTGCGTCCCTGTGGGGCGCGCTCGCCGCCGAGCGCGCGCTCACGGAGTTCGTGCAGGACGAGTTGCTCTCCCGGGTGGTGTCGGAACAGGCGGCGTCCGACGAGCGGTCCGGGCCGTTCGCGCAGCTCATAGCCGACCACGACATCGAAGCGGACGTGTACGCCCGGCTCCGCGCACACCCGCGCCTGTTGTCCTGCGCACTGCTGGACTTCGCCGGGCGGTTGCGCGAGTCGCCGCGGGGGCCTCTGCCGGCGGAGACCCTCGCCCGGGGAGCGTCGGTGTCCGATCAGCGCGCCGCCGTGGTGGAGCGGATCGGGGCCGCCGGACACCGCGTCGTGGCCCACCCGCTCCAGGTGCTGGAGCACGGAACGACCGTCGTGCAGGTGCAGTGCCCGGGTCTCGAACGGTTCCACCTCGTCACCGAGGGGCACGTCGCCCTGCCGGGTGCCCGCGGCCGTCGTGAGCGGGCCCGCACGCCCGCACGCCCGTGAACCCCTGCTGACCGTACGCGGGCCCGGTTCGCGCAGGGCCGCCGTCCCGCCTTTCGCGGCTCCTCCGCAGGTTTCGGGCTCTGCCCCTGTGCACTCGCCAGATGAACCCCTCGGCCGTTGTGGTGCACCCTCGCGGGTGCACCACAGCGGTTATCCGTTCGGAGACGGACATGGTGAGGACCCAGCCCATCCGGGAACGCCGAGTCTTCCGGTCTGGACTTCAGGCGGCAGCGGACGGATCGGACGAATCGGCGGAGGGAGGATCTCCCGCACGCCCGAACCACGGTTTGCCCTCGGCCGCGATGCCTTCGAGGACGCGGAGCGTGTGGGAGAACCCGGCGGTGTCGAGGTTGATATCAGGCGCGTCGGTCTGCGACTCCTCGTCCAGCACCGCATCGCGGTTGGGGGCCTCGGACACCACGATGCTCTCCGACGGTCCGTTGTTCAGGGTGATGTTCAGGGTGTAGCGACGCGTGCTCGCTATCTCCACGTGCACCGACGAGACCGCGTCGAACCGGTAGTTCTTCCGCGACCTGGTCCGCCACCGGGACCGCGCGAAATCGAGGACGGCCGTGGCCTCCCGGACACCTTCCTCGGTGACCAGGAAGACCCTGATCTCGTACCTCGAATAGCGCCAAGGGCCCTTGCGCACATGGGCTGACTTACAGGGCCGTTTCGGGGTCGGCAGAAAGGCGTGGGCGACGACCTCGTGCCAGGCCAGACGGTGGTTCCTCAGAGTCTCGTCGAGGATCAGCGTCTTGTCCGCGCCCAGCCAGGCTTCCATCTCCTCCTCACGGGGGCGCAGGGCATCGAGCTTGTTCTTCCACCGCTCGTACTCCGTCTCGCGGGCGGCCTTGACGGCTTCGTACTCCTGGGACTCCTCGGCGAAACGTCGTCGTTCACTGTGGATCTTCAGCCACAGGGGGACCGCGAACCTGGCCGCGGCGGCGGTGAGCACGAGACAGCCCGCAGTGGAGACCGGCGCCTGCTGGAACGCGGTGACCACGACCATCGCCGTCGCTGCGGCCGTGGCCAGGCACAGGGCCGCACAGCGGACCTTGACCGCCGAGTCCACGCGGTGGACCTCGTACGGTTCCACGGGCTGCCCTGCGAGCAGGCGCTGCCGCACGTCCCGCACCAGGAACCGGATCAGCCACTTGACCTGATCGGCTTCGATCCTGGTCTCCCGGTAGATCCGGACGACCTCGTCGCGCAGGGAGCGGCGCACGCCCCTCGTCCTCTGCAACCAGGCGTTCCTGTCCAGCGGGTCGGGGGCGTACTTGGCGAAGTAGTGCTCGAACTCTCGCTCCACCTGATCGGCGAAACCGCCTTTGGGCGGAGACGAGGGGGACCGCCCGTGCCCGTACGCGCGCTCCAGGATGAGCCTGCGCCGGTACGTGTGATGCCAGTCGGCGACATGCCACCCCGCTGCCGGCCCGAAGGTCAGCACGGCGAGGCAGGCGAGCAGCGCCGTCAGGCTTCCCTCCGACAGGGCGGAGCCGGTCACGACCGCGACGGGGGCCAGGGACGCGGCCGCCAGGAGCAGCCCGACGAAGATCTCCCTACCGCCGGTCGACCGCGGTTCCGGGAGCTCGGCCCGCAGACCCGCGGGCTCGGCTTCGAAGTAGGCCCAGACGCGGTCCACGCGTTCGTTGGAGAACCGCTCCTTCTCGGCGTTCTTCTTGACCCGGTGCCACACGCGCTGCTTCATACCGCCGGTGAGGACCAGGTCGAGGTGGCGCAGGACCAGGTCGCGCTGCACGGCCGGCAGGTCGTCCAGCCCGGCCGCCGCGGCCTCGGCGTCCCCGCCGGAGCCGTCCACACAGGACAGCAGGGCCGAGACGGCGCCCAGGCCCCGCCGCCAGGCATCGCGGCCCGTCGGCGTCCCGCGAGCCGACAGTTCCCGCAGGACCACACGGTCCTCCTTCGCGAGGTCGCGGTAGGAGCGCTTGCTGAGGATGGCCAGGGCTCGGTGGAAGTGGAGCTCCGGCCCACTGAATCCACGGGCACGGGCCTGCTCCAGGTGTTCCCTCGCCTTGCTCGGGACGCCGTCGGCGAGGTAGCGGCAGCCGACGTTGAAGTCCTGTTCGGGCGGGTCGTCGGGGTTCACAACGTAGATGGTCGAGTCGTGCATCTGCCCGACCTGGGCTCCGACGAAGGAACCGGACTCGGCGGTGTTGAAGGTGTCGGATCCGTTCACGACAGCCCCCTCACCGCGCTGATCAGCGCCCCGACCTTCGCGGCCAGGGACGCCAGATCGCCGATGAGGCCGCGCAGGCGTTTGAGGGCCAGGACCGAGGTCTTCCGGCTCTCAGCAGTCCCCTCCTCGATGCCCTTGCTCGCGATGTCGATCTCCTCGGAGGCGGCCTCGTGGGTCTCGGTGTCGATGCGCCCTGCGGAACGCTCCCGTGACAGTTCCTCTCGCAGCGCCGAGAGTCGCGCCGACAGATCGACGGGGGCTTGCCCGGTGGAGGTCGAAGACACGTGGAAGGTGCTGCCGCTGACGTGTCCGGCCTGGACGCCGACGCTGCCGTGAGCGGTGTTGGTGACGTTGCCGGTGTCCCGGGGCGCGTTGTCGCTACGCATCGTGGAGGGCTCCTCTTGTCGCACGAGTTCTTGGGCGAGGTCCAGGGCGAAGGCAGCGGCGTTCGCGGCGGCGATCGGTTGCCAGGTCCGGTCCGCCTCGGTGGTCTTCTCCCCGTCGGCGTGGTCGCTGATTCCGCGCACGATCGCCACCGGTGTCGAGCTCAGGTGCCCCGCCTGGGCGATTCCCGCACCTTCCATCTCGATGGCCAGGGCGTCGTTGAAGGTCTGCCTGATCCACTCGGCCTCGCGGGAGACACTGGATTTCTGCACGATCTCCCCAGCGGCGATGGGGCCGAAGTGCACCCGTGGCCGGGCCCGTTGCGCGGGAGCGTGCCGGGTCCACGTGCCGAGCCTGGCCAGGTGCGCGGCCGTCTGGCTGATCCCGTGCGGTGACTCCCACGCACGGGGCCGGGCCTTGAGGCCGTCGTCCTCACTGGTCCCTCCGTGGTAGGCGTACACGTGTGTCGCCACGACCACGTCGCCGCGCGGTGTGCCCCACAGCGCTCCGGCCACACCGACGAAGAGCAGCGCGGCGGGCGAGAATTCCTGGATGGCCCTTTCCGTCAGGACGGCGGACGATTGGTTGCCCTTGCCGGTCAGACCGAGGACGACGCGCCCATGGCCGCCGGGCAGTGAGCCGAACTCGAACCGGGTGCCTCGGGGGTGCAGGTACAGCTCGGGGGAGGTGAGGCGCTCGCGTACGGCTTCGTATTCCAGGTTCAGGGCGGTCAGGACCACCACAAGGTCGTCGCTCGTCATTCCGTCTCACTCTGGGTTGTGGGGAGGGGACGCATCATCGGGGGGCGCAGCAGGTGCTCGGGACCGGCTCGGAAAAGGCGGGCGGGGCGACCCTTGGTGGTGCGACGGTCCGGCCCGACCGCGGTGAGGAAACCGGGTACCGCCTGGACCTTGCGGTAGAAGTTGCGCGGGTCGAGCTCGAACCCCCACACCGCCTCGTACACGCGTTGCAGATCGGTGAGGGTGAAGGTCTCGTCGCAGAACGCAGTGGCCAGCGATGTGTGTTCGATCTTCGTGCGAGCCCGCTCCAGCCCGTCGCCGAGAATCTGCCGGTGGTCGAAGGCCAGGGTTCTTCGACCCGAGGTGAACTCCTCGACGGGGCACCAGGAGGCCGCCGAGGCGTCGGTGCCCGCTTCCGGTTCCGGCAGCCCTGGCGCGATGGCGAGGTGGGCGACGGAGACGACGCGTCCACGCGTGTCCCTGCCGGGGCGTCCGTAGGCGCCCAGCTGCTCCAGGTGCAGTGATGTCGCGTCGAGGTCGGCTTCCTCCCGGAGTTCCCTCCGGGCCGCGTCGACGATGTCCTCGCCCACGTCCGAGATGAACCCTCCAGGAAGGGCCCAGTGCCCCTTGTAGGGCTCGATGCCCCTCTCGATCACCAGGACGTGAAGGGTCGATGACCGCAGCGTCAGGATCACCAGGTCGACCGTCAGCATGACGGAGGGTGGTTGCCACGTTTCGTTCGGCATGCGGCGAGCCTAGCTTCTTGTCAGTTAAACAATAAGCGATTTTCAAAAGTTGGTGCCTACGGTCGCTCTTTGGCTGTTGTGCCGAGGAGTAGACCATGGGGCCGATGTTTCTGATGGTTTCCAAGTGACCACTGGGACTCTGCTGGAAGGCTTGAGCCTGGTGGTGGGATGGACGGTCGCCCGGTTGCACTACAGGGGCCAACCCTTGGAGTGTCGGCCCCGCGGGCCTGTGACGAATCCGCGGCGGGGCCGATGCGGTCAGGAGAATCCTTGAACGAATCACCCATCCATCAAAGCTTCACCTATTATCCTTTGATGGATGGTGGTTCGATGAAAGGAAACCGCTGATGGCCACATGGGAAGAGGCGCACTGGGAGTCCAGTGTCGGCTCCGGGGTGCCGCGCTCCGCACGGCTCTCAGGGACCTACCAGCGCTACGTCCCCGACGGAATCGACGGCCTCGCCCTGGCGGTCGACGGCGACCTCTCACGAAGCGTCAACACGGTCGAGCGCAGCATCCGTGCTCTCAACGGCCCGAACGCGGAGAACCTGGCCGGCATCGCCCGCTTCCTCCTGCGCTCGGAGGCCATCGCGAGTTCGCGGATCGAGGGCATCGCACCGTCGGCACAGCAGGTCGCACTCGCCGAACTCGGCCAGTCAGAAGCCGTTCGCGGGGTCAGTGAACAGGCCCGACTCGTGGCCAACAACATGACGGTCGTTGCCCGATCGACGACCGAACTCGTCGAGGCGGACCCGTTGACGGTGGACCATATCGTCGAACTCCACCGGTCACTGCTTCCCGACCAGCCTCACCACCACGGGCTGCGCACGGCGCAGAACTGGATCGGCGGCTCGACCTGGAACCCCGTCGAAGCCGACTTCGTCCCCCCCGATCCCGACCGGGTTCGCGCGCTGATGATCGATCTCGTCGACTACATGAACGGTGCGGCACACGCCTCGTTGATCCAAGCCGCCATCGTCCACGCCCAGTTCGAGACGATCCACCCGTTCACCGACGGCAACGGGCGCGTGGGTCGCGCCCTCATCCACACGGTCCTGGCCCGCCGCGGGCTGACCGAGGACGCAGTCCTTCCGGTCAGTCTCGTGCTCGCCACCCTGCGGGACCGCTACGTCGACGGGCTCGGAGCCTATCGACACGACGCGCCCACGGGGAGCACGCAGGCGAGCGCATCGGTCAACGCGTGGCTGGAGACCTTCGTCCAGGCCTGCGCCATCGCGGTCGAGCAGTCGGTGGAGCTCATGGGGCAGGTAAACGAGCTTCGCACTTCGTGGAACGAACAGCTGTCCGCTCACCGGGAGTCCCTCGGACGGCGTGCCGCCCCCCGTGCGGACTCGGCCGTGGCGCGCCTGCTGGGGCGGCTGCCCGAGGCTCCGGTGGTCACGGCGACGACCCTGTCGAGGATCCTCGGTGTCTCGTTCCCGGCGGCGAGTGCGGCCCTGGACGAACTGCGCCAGGCAGGGATCCTCCAGACCAAGTCGATCGAACGGGGTGCGACCGCCTACCTGGCCCGTGATGTGCTCGACCTGATCACCATGGCGGAGCGCACCCTGGCGAGCACGAGGTTCGACACCCGGGCCTCCACCCCGAACCGCCCGGTGCCGGCGCGCCCCCGAGGCTGAGCGGGGGCGGTCGCTCCGGGGCGTGTGGCCGGATCCCGGCGGGCCTCCACCACCACCTGAAAAGTTACAGCGGGAGGACCAAGTTCACGCATACTGCGACCAACGGGAAGGATGAAAGCACACTTCGTACACACGGGCCGTCGGTTCCCTAATAATCCCCGGTCCCGCAGCCGACGTAGTCGGCGATGCTCGCCACGTACTCTTCCCGGGTGTCGAAGGCTCCCCAGTAGGAATCAAGGTAGAGGTCCGAGAACTCGTACCCCTTCACGGGTTCGCCGCACCAGTCCACCTGGTTCGCCTCAAGTACATGCCTCATCGCCTGGAGAACTTCGCTCTCCCCCGGCCCGGAACCGCCCCCGGTATTCCATTCGCCCTGATCAACCACCACGTGATAGTCCTCGTCGGTTTCGACGAGGACACCGGAGTCCAGGAGCACCTCCATGCCATCGAACGGTTCGAGGCCCCTGGCTTCCTCGACCTCTCTCCGCTCCTCGTAGTAGTCCCTGATGTTCTCCATGACGGATCCGTCCTCGTCCCTGGCGAACATCTCCTGGATGACATGGGCGTCAATGGTGATATTCACCCATATCTCCGTCACCCGCTCACTCGACACAGGGGGGGAAGGAGAGTCACTACCGGTCGGTGAACTCTCGGGGGAAACACAGGCGGAAACAAGCACAAGAACAGAAGCGGAAACGGCGGCCAGTGCCAGTGGAGCCCTTTTCACGGGTGATCAACCTTCATTTCGAAACCAGTAGCAGAACCCGTCTGTCAGGAACTCGGCACGTCCGCCGGGACTCCTTCGTGGAGCCCGTCGATGTTGTCCTTGGTGTAGCGCATCTGATCCTGGATGGGGTTGTAGTAGTCACCGGAGTACTCGGTGAAGTTCGACGAGAAGTCGGTCCCGGAGTGGGTCTTCCCCGGGGTCCAGTCGACCTCCCTGGAGTCCAGGTACCGGTTCAACACCTCCTGAACCTCGGAAGAGGCCCGGGCGTCCTCCCCCGGCTCACCGTCGAAGTCGATGTAGTACTCTCCGTCACGCTCGCCGAGCAGTCCCGCGCTCTCCAGAACCTCCCGCGGAGCGGCACCTCCCGCTCCGTCGATCCTGATGTCCCCGTCGATAACCGGGAGTTCACCGCTGCCGCGCTCGATCACTTCGGAGAGAACCCTCGCACTCGTGTAGAAGTCGACGTCGATCGCCGTGGTCCTGCTGTCCTCGTGAGACATGACGCTTGCTCCGTCGAGGGGGCATACCTACGCCTTTGAGGACCGTGCTCCTGAGCCTCGACGAGGGTGGGGGAGCGCTCCTCCTTGTAGAAGCGCAGAGCCGGGGGGCGGTGCTCAGCGAGATCGTGCCCAACGTCGACCTCCTGCTTCCTGGATGCTCCGGTCTTCGACGAGAAGAGCTGGGCCGAGGCGATGAAGCCCTGGATCGGCGCGGAGATGTCGAACGCTGCGATCGCTGTCTGGCCAGCAGGGGTTCCCGTTCCATCCGTCGATCGCCGCTGATGCTCGGGATGCGGAGGTTCGATGTCGGGTCCTGGCCAGTGAGTGCACCCGGGTGCACTCCCGCCCGCGGGTGAGTGACGGAACGTGAACTGCGTGGTCGGCAAGGGTCATGACCTGCAAGGACGAGAGAGTTCGCAGTTCGCGGCGAAGTCGACCATCCGGTCGTGCCGCGGTGGCGGCCGTTCCATTACCACAGATGGGTGCGTACACGCTCTCTGGAGCGACCCAGTGGGGTGTTCCATGGACGTTCGTCCTGAGGTGTTCACGCGAACTTTGAGAGTGACAGGTCTGCCCTGAACAGCACGAACGCCATTCCTTGCCAAAGTCGAAAACGGTCTTTGTGTACTCTGTCCCAGAAAGTGGCCACATCCGGACATTCGAGATTATCGACTTGGAATTCAACCAATGGTATAAAACTCTGGTAATGAAGAGCTGATGCGGGTTTCGCAATATCGGCCGACGGGTGAATGTGGCGAATTCCTGGATCTTCGAAGTATGAAGTATGTTGCACTCGGTTTCAAGTCGACTGCTCCCTGTAATGGATCCCCTGGAGGGACGCGCCAACATGTCCATTCGCCACGAATCTGCTTTTGGTAGGCCGCTTACTGAGGTCATCAGTACGTTCGCGGAAGGATCGAGCTACCGGCCGAGCAAGAAACCCCTCATCGCTGCGACCCCTTATCATCGGCCACTCGATTCCCAGAGGCTCGGAGCGATCTCCTGGTCAGCTCCCTTGGTCGAGGAGGACTGGGTCTGCGATCCGGGCCTGATGGCCAACCGGTTGCTGATGAACTTCTATGAGAGTGGTTCTCTTTTCCTGCCCTCGGACGGCCTTGCCAGGCAGCAGGCCGCATTCGAGGACTTCTACCGCACCGAAGCCGCCCAAGCCGCCGAGCTCGCGCGCCCAGAGGTGGAACGGTTCGTCTTCGGTTTCCTGGATTCTGCCGTCCGGGTCACTGGCCAGTGGGACACCGACGCACTGGAGGCCCACGTCACCGCAGCGATCAAGGAGACCACTTCCGCCGACCGCCCGGTCCTGCGCGCGATCGAGGAATCGCCCGATCCGAAGCGCGCAGCGGAGACGATGATCGCTCAGATGGCGCTGGATGGTCTCACCGAGGCCACAGCCATGTCGCAGAACCTCGGAGGGGCGTTCGGCGCGGAGCAGAGCGAGCTGTTCAAGATCTTCATCGACGAGTTCGGCTACGGGGTCTTCGACGCCAAGCACAGCACCCTCTTCGCCGAGCTCGCCCGCAGCGTCGGCATGAACGACCAGCCACACCACTACTGGTACTTCTACCTGCCGTCGTGGATCGCCGGGAACAACTACTTCTACAAGGTCACCCGGTCCCGGACCGACTTCTTCCGCTACATCGGCGGTATGGCGTTCCTGGAAGCCACGTTCGCTCCGTCGTTCGCGGCGATGACCAAGACCTTCCGTTCGGTCTACGGCGACGCGGTGGACACCCGCTACTTCGACGAGCACGCCCACATCGACGAGCACCACGGCCGGATGGCGGTCTACGACCTTCTGCTCCCCCTCGGCCGTAAGCACGGTGCGTACGCCATTCAGGAGATGGTCCGGGGCATCGAAGAGGTGCGTCTGCTGGGCCGGATCGGCGATGAGGACCTCCTCGCGCAGATCGCCTGGCGGCCCGAGGCCATCGACGCGGCCGGGACGGGCGGCGAACCCCTGGAGCCCGGAGGAGCATTCGAGACCCGTGTCGCCGACCGTGACACGGTCATCGCCGTCGTGGAGGGGGAAGCCGAACTGCACTGGAGTCCGACCGGAGCACCTCTGAGGTTCGGCTCCGGGCAGAGTGTGCGGGTACCGCGCGGGCGACTGTACGGAGTGGTACCCGGCGAGGGATCCGCCGTCACGCTGTCCGAAGCCGCGGAAGGGACTCGATGAGCACCCGCCTGCGTGTGCGGTTCGGCCCCCAGGACAACACCGTCCGGGTGGGCGACGAACTCTACTTCCGCATCGAGCGTGACACCGGGCCCAGTGTCATCCGCAGCCGCTGCCCTCATCGCGGCGGCCCGCTCCATCTGGGGTCGGTCCGGGACGAAGGGGGCGTCGAGCGGTTGCACTGCCCCTGGCATGGCAACCAGTTCCTGCTCTCACGGCTCTGCGCCAGAGGAGTCCCCGCCGTACAGGTCGGCGACGAACTCCTCGCCTACCCCTCCGCAGCCCCCGGCGCCTCCGCTGTCCCCGCCCGCCAGCTCGTCTTCGCGAAATGAGACCAGGCCGATGAAGGATCGACTCCCTTCCCCTCCCACGGCACAAACCGCCCCCGACCCCCAGACACGGATTCTGGTCAAGCACGCCGAGAACGCGATACGGCGGCACGACCACGTGGCCGCGATCGACTTGCTCTCCCTGGTCGGGCACGAGGGCAACGGGACATCTGACCGGTTGTACAACCGCGCGATCCGCGCGATCGTCCCTCGCTGGCACTTCTCCATGCTCAACGACCAGGGACGGAACACCGCGTACCGGGACGCGATCCATGCTCAGGTCCACTCCGGTGACCTGGTTCTCGACATCGGTACCGGCTCGGGGCTGCTCGCTCTGCTGGCCGCTCAGGCCGGCGCTGAGCACGTGGTCTCCTGCGAGGCGGATCCGATGATCGCGGCCACGGCCCGCAAGATCATCGCCGACGCCGGCCTGGCCGACCGCGTCACAGTGGTCGATGCGATGTCCACCGACCTACGGGTCGGCGCGGACCTGCCCCGGAGAGCCGACGTGCTGGTCTCGGAGGTCTTCGACTGCGGGCTGCTGGGGGAGGGTGCCTTGTCCACCTTCGCCCACGCCCGCGAGGCCCTGCTCACGGACAACGCCGTCCTCATTCCCGGCAGCGCACGAGTGTGGGGCCAACTGGTGGACAGCCCTGAACTGTACGAGCGCAACCACGTCGGCCAGGCGTGTGGCTTCGACGTCTCACACTTCAACCGCTTCCGCTCCCTGGAGTACTTCTCCACCTACCTGGACACCTACGCACACCGTCCGCTGACCGCACCGTTTCCTCTCATGGACTTCGATTTCCACAGCGGAGACGGCGACACAGCGGTCGCTGTCGCTCCGACCGCTACCGACAGCGGCCGAAGCCACGCCATCGCCTTGTGGTTCGAGCTGGACCTGGGCGCAGGGGCCGTCCTGTCGAACGGACCGCATGTCCAGGGCACCCACTGGCGCCAGGCTGTGCAGACCTTCGACCAGCCCATCGCCACAGCGGCCGGAGAGGGCATCCCACTGCTCGCGGAGCACGACGGCGAGCGCATCCTCATCCGCCAGCGACACAGTGACTAGAAGGTGCCGTCCATGACTGCCACCGATGCCCACACCTCCGGAGAACTACACAAGACGCTGAGCGTGACGCGAGGCATAGGTGTCGCGGTGAGCATGGTGGTGGGCAGCGGCCTGCTGGTGCTGCCCGGCCTGGCCTTCGCCAACTCCGGCGATGCCGCGTTATACGCCTGGATCGCCGCGGCCGTCGTCATGCTGCCGCTGCTGCTGGTCTTCTCCCGGCTCGGTGCGCGCTTCCCCAACGCGGGCGGAGTGATCGGGTTCCTGCGTGCCGGGTTCGGGCGTGCGGGGGCAGGACCGGTCGCCTACGTGCTGCTGGGGGCGACCGCTTTCGGTGGCGCCGCGATGGCGCTGACCGGCGCCAGCTACGCCGGGTCCCTGCTGGGATCCCCATCGTGGGTCCTGCCCGCGGCGCTGGTCTACCTGCTCATAGTCGCCGTGCTCAACTCACAGGGGGCACGACTGGCCGGCGGACTGCAGACCGTTGTGACGGCTGTGCTGGTTCTGCTCATCGCCCTGGTGGCCGTCATGCCGTTCGCGGTACCGGGATTCGAAGCCACTGGATCCATCACCCCCCCAACGGACCCGCTCACCGTCATTCCGGCGATCGGCCTGGTCTTCTTCGCGTTCACCGGATGGGAACTGGTGGCCTCCACCACGGAGGAATACAAGAACCCGCGCCGCGACCTGCCCATCGTCGTCGGTGTCTCGTTCGCCATCATGATCGTGCTCTACCTGGGCGTGGCCGCCGCGGTCCAGATCTCCCTCGACCCCGAGGACCCGGTGACCGCGAGCGCGCCCGTGGTGGCGGTCCTGAGCCGGGTCCTCGGCGACTCCGCCGGGCTCGCCGCCGCGCTGCTGGGCGTGCTCATCATCTTCGCCACTCTGATGGGCGGGACCTGGGCCACGTCCCGCATCGTCTTCGCCACGGCCAGGGAAGGCATGCTGCCCTCTGTCGCTGCGCGAGTGAACAAGACCAACGGCGCCCCTGTTCCGGCCATCTGGGTGTCGGTGCTGATGTTCGGCGGGGTGGTGGTGGCCTTCGGATTCGGTCTGCTCACTCTGGACCAGGTCTTCCGGCTGTCCAGTGTGAACTTCCT
Organism: Nocardiopsis sp. NPDC058631; assembly: GCF_042716955.1. Lineage (NCBI taxonomy): Bacteria > Bacillati > Actinomycetota > Actinomycetes > Streptosporangiales > Nocardiopsidaceae > Nocardiopsis > Nocardiopsis sp. NPDC058631. Next base: position 36,680 of record NZ_JBHXQY010000010.1, read on the forward strand.
GATCGGCTACATCCTGTCCGCCCTCGCCTATGGTGCGGTCTTCCGTGCCTGGTGGCAGCGGATCCTCGCCCTGTGCGCGGCCCTGCCCGCCCTCGTCGTCCTCGTGGGCTTCGGCTGGCTGCTGCTCTTCCCCGCCCTCCTTCTGATAGCCGGGGGCGTCGCGCACCGTCTCACCGCACGTAAGGACCCGGTTGCCGGCTGACCAAGATCAACCATGGTTCGACCCTGTCCCCTCTCCTTTCGGGACGGGGTCGGCGCCGGACGGGGAGCGCCTCCGGTTCCCGGCGGCCGGGTGCACCCCCGGCAACGCAAAAGCCCCTGACCCTTGCGCGTTGCGCTGGTCAGGGGCTTGAGCCTGTGGGGTGAGTGACGGGAGTTGAACGCTGGTGGGGGAGTGGGATGAACTGCGGTGATGCGAGAAGGCGCGGGTTGCGGGGGAGGTGGGTGCTCGATTGTGCCGGGTCGCCCCGGGTGCCGCTGGGGGGGCGTGCACCCTGCGGGTGCACGCATTCGCTCTCCGTGGCGCACCTTCGCGGGTACACCGGAGATTCACGCCGGCGGAGCCACTCGATCCGAAATCGGTCGGGCTGGCCGCTCGCGTCGGTCTGTGGAAACCGTTTGTTGATACGGGCGGCTCTTTCCTCCTCTTCGCGGGGAAATAGCTTCGTGGCTGATTTTCGCCAAGTCGCAGATTCGGTCTGTTCATCGCGATGAAGTCCCAGGTCGCCTGGTCTGCTCCCCACACATGCGGGAATGGGCGACCGGTGTCTTCCTGGGCCGCTACGCCGTCAACTGCTCCCCACACATGCGGGAATGGACCCACCTCCGATGGCCACCTCCGGTGGTGGGTTTCGCCCCGGCTTGGTATCCGGGTGGTTCGAATCGACCGGGAGGGGTCGCAACAGCAGGAGAAGCCCCGCCAAGAAGAGCGTTCCGCTGAGCACCCACGCGCACCAGCAGGTAGGCGCCGAGCGCGGCGACCATCACCCGGGTGCCCTCGTCCCAGGCCCGGGCACGCAGGTCCGGGTAGGTCTGATCGGTCCACTTCCGTTGAGACCGAGGGTCGATTTCGGTCGCACGCCGGTCCGGGCGCTGGAAGTGCAACCCCCGAAGGGGCGGGAATCTGCGGGCGCCTCGGTCGGGGAAGGCGGTACCGAACAACCGTTGGGCCAAAGCGGTGACCTTGGCAGTAGTCCGCAGGGTGCCGACCGCCCTCGACTCCTGAGGGATGTAGTCCAAGAGCGCTTCGGCCGGGGCCTGTTCCTGGAGGGGGTGAGTTTGGTGCGCTCACCCGGTTTCCTGCCCGGCCCACCAGAGCGCAGTCCTTGGATCCCGTCTGTTCCTTGGCTGCGGCGCCGGTTGCGGATCGAGTCCGGGCCGACGGCGAAGATCCACACGGCTTCGGCCTGGGGCATGCCGTGGTCGATCGCGCCCCTCACTCGCATTCGGGATGCCCTCTGTCGGGTGGGTGAGAGCTGCGCATATCCATACGCCGGTCATCGTCATCGCTCATTCACCTGTAGCACCACAGGAACCAACAGACTCCAGCTCAATAAGGGGTCTTTCCATTGTCAAAATGTGCACTTATGGTGGAAAACCGTTTACCGGATGTCTCGGTGAACTTCGTGAATCGGACCAACTCCGAGCCATGAAAGGGACTTCCCGCACCCACCGGAGCGGAAGTTCCCCTCCCCCGCCAACCCCCCCTTTGGAGAATCAGGGATATGAGACCCTCCCCCGTCGTCTCCGCCATCGGCTCAGCAACCCTGGCCTTCGGCTTGGCACTGTCCACGGCCCCGGGAGCCCTCGCGGCCCTCGGCCCGGTACCCCAGAATCCCGTCGCCGACGACCACGCCACCGGCATGATGGATGCGCTCAAGCGCGACCTCGACCTGACCCAGGCCGAAGCCGAATCACTGCTGGAAGTCCAAGAAGCCGCCCTGGACACCGACGCCGAGGCGACCGAGGCCGCCGGCGACGCCTACGCCGGCTCCCTGTTCGACACCGACACAGACAAGCTCACCGTCCTGGTGACCGACACCGCGGCCGTCGACGCGGTCGAGGCCACCGGTGCCGAGGCCACCGTGGTCTCCTACGGCACCGAGGGCCTGGCCGAGGTCGTGGAGGACCTCAACGAGGCCTCCGCCCAGGAGGGCGTGCTGGGCTGGTACCCGGACGTGGCCGGCGACACGGTCGTGATCGAGGTCCTGGAGGGCTCCGGCGCCGACGTCGACGCCATGGTCGCCGAGGCCGGCGTGGAGGCCTCCGCCATCCAGGTCGTGGAGACCGACCAGGCTCCGCAGGTCTACGCCGACATCATCGGCGGCGTACCCTTCTATACCGGCCTCGGCCGCTGCTCGGTCGGGTTCGCCGCGACCAACAGCGCCGGACAGCCCGGTTTCGTGACCGCGGCTCACTGCGGCCGTGTCGGTACCCAGGTCACCGTCCCCCCCGACGGGGTGGGGGTCTTCCAGTACTCGACCTTCTCCGGTGGAGACATCGCTTTCGTCCGCGGTATTTCCAACTTCACCCTGCACAACCTGGTGTCGCGCTACAACTCCAGTGGCGCCCAGGCCGTGACCGGCGCCAGCCAGGCGCCCATCGGCTCGGCGGTGTGCCGCTCCGGCTCCACCACCGGCTGGCACTGCGGCACCATCCAGGCCCGTAACCAGACGGTGAGCTACCCGCAGGGCACCGTCTATGGGCTCACCCGCACCAACGTGTGCGCCGAGCCCGGTGACTCCGGCGGCCCCTTCGTCTCCGGTTCACAGGCCCAGGGCGTCACCTCCGGTGGCTCGGGTAACTGCTCCTCCGGCGGCACGACCTACTACGCGGAGCTCATGCCGATGGTGAACCTCTGGGGCGTGAGCATCTACACCGGCTGACAGGTTCCGCCCACGGTGTCCCCGGCCACGGGAAGGGGCGGGGACACCCGGCTTCGCGGAGCCGCCGTGCTCGAAGGACAGGGACGTGTCCTGCCACGGGGATGGGAGCCCTGGCGACGGTTGTGGGGGATCGGAAGCTGTCAATCTCTGTGAGACGTTCGCTGCGGGTTTTCCCAGCTCGGGAGCGGTCTCCTCCTTGCTGGCGGCCCGGGGCGCGTTGATATGGACCACCTTGGGCAACGCGGGCGGAACGGGCTTGGAACGGAACCGGTGCGGGTCCTCGCGTACGGCGGCCTCGCAGACGGTGAACAGCAGCGCGTGCAGGTTGTGGATGGACTTGGGCGAGAGGGGTTTGCGAAGCCATCCGGGTTCCTTCTTGCGGCTGGGGTTTGGGGGTGCGGTAGGAGGCTTTGGGGGCGGGGGCCGGTGCGTAGCTGGTTGACCCAGGCGCGGACGTCCTTGGGTTTGAGCTGGGTGACGTCCCGTAGGTCCACCTGTCCGAAGTGCGGGATCAGGTGCAGTTCGAGTTCGCGGTGGTAGTCGGCGCGGGTGCGTTCGGCGATGCCGGTCATGGAGTCGATGAGTTCGCGGGCGAAATCGGCGAACAGCACCGGTTCGGCTTCGGGTTCGTCCTCTTCCTCGACCTTGATCCACCGTGGTCGGGGACCCATCCCTCGGCCCAGCCCTGGCGGGGGATCCAGTTCTTGGGCCAGTGGTGGTCGGCGGCTTCGACGTGAAGACGGAAGGTGTGGGCGTCCGCGCGGGTGTCGAAGGGTTCGGACTGGGGTGCGCCGGTGCGTGTGCCGCCGAGCCGCCATTTGACCCAGTAGCGGATGCATCCGTCGGCCAGAGTGCGCTGGTTGATGGTTGCCATGGGTGGACCATCGCTTGGGTGGGGGCCGAAGCGAAGAGAATCCGCGAAGGTCCTCGAAGATCTTTGCGCAGGCCAGCATGGGTGACCGGTCCATCCGTCGATCGCCGCTGATGTCCAGGACGCGGTGTTTGATGCCGGTTCGTAGCCAGTCCGTGCACCCGGCTCTCGCTAGATGCCGGTGGTTGACGCCTTCGCGCTGGCGGTGTCCGGACCATGCGAGAACACGGGATCGATCACTTCCGCAACCTTCGCCATCTGGTCGTCGAGGCTGGCTTCGCTGATGTCTTCAAGGCCTTCTTTGCGCCGCCACGCCGCCCACTTGGCCTGGCCGACGGCGCCGTACTCCTCTATCACGGGTGAGATCGGTACGAGTTCGACTTTGCGGTAGCGGGCGACGGCTCGCGCGGACTCCAGCAGTTGCTCCTCGTCGATGTCGTGCCGCGCGGCCAACTGGACGATGTCGATGAAGTCGCGCCAGCGGGTGCTGGTGATGCCGCGTTCCAGGATCGTCACGCCCTTCTCGGCCACCGTGGTCTCGGGGGCGTAGCCGAGCATCTCGATCTCGTTCCCGAGGATGCGGGGTACTTTGACCGGCTTCGGCGACGGGACGATCGGGTCTCCGGTCGAGATGTCCCAGGCGACGACGGTCTTCTGTGAGCCGATGTGGGTGGTGACCCGCATGCGCAGACCCGGGTAGTCCGCCTGGTCGCGGATCTCCTGCACGCGCATCGTGTTGAGATCGAAGTCCAAGCCGTCGGAGGCTTGGACTGCGGCCACGTCACGGATGACCTGCGTGATGACCTCAGGTGTGACCGTGGTCCTGATCGCCTCCGCGTCGACGTCCTTGGTCGGACGACGAACCCCGTAGACGGCGAGAAGGATGCCGCCCTTCAAGACGAAGTCGTCCTTGTGCTCGGTCCGGGTCAGTCGGTCGAGGAAGGATTCGAGAGCGTGCCTGGTGAGGTACTCGGCGGTCGGTACGGGTCTGCCTTCTGCGGCCGAGGCCGCCCTCGCCTTCTTCTGGATCTGCCGGAACACCTCGTCGCCACTGGTCACGTGAGCATCTCCAGCGCGTGAAGGACCGGGCCCTTGGCCCGGGGAAGGCGGGTGGCGACCGACATGAGGTGCGCCGGCTTGCCGCCACGGCGGAGCCATTCGCGAAGGGCGTCTCTTCCCAGTTCGTATCCGAGGTCGCCTCGGAGTCGGAACGCGTCAGCGATGCTGCGCTCGGGCGAGTAGATGCCGATGTGCAGTTCCGACCCTGGGATGGGGATCTCGGAGCGGCCGAGGTCGAAGGTCTGCTTCGCGAGCACGTGCCACTTGATCGCGGCCTGGGTCGCAGGGATGCGGGTGCCGCGCGGGATCGCGATGTCCACGGCATCCGGGATGGAGTCGGTCAGGTCGTGGTAGGCCAGCGCGGAGGTGAGGCAGATCGTTGCCTCGGGTCGGCGGGTCGCTGCTTCGATCCAGTCCCAGTCCGCGGCCGGGGCGTCGGCGGAGCGGTAGATGCCTCGTGCGACGCGCTCGTAGGTTCCGTCGCGGGCGGCGCGGTACAGGGTGCTCTTGGACATGCCGAGGTCGGGCGTCTGCTTGGGTCGCAGGATCTCCAAGGCGCTCACCTCCATGATCCGTTTCGTGTACAGGTAACTTTATCTGTACACGTCTTGTTCCGCCAGTCAGGTGTCTGGCCTGGGGGCATGGACCCGCTTGGCTGCGGACGGAAACGGAGGGGATCGGCGGAGGCTCTCGACAATCTTTCCACAGGCCAGCGGGGGTGTCCGGTCGATCCGTTGATCGCCGCTGATGCCCGGGGTGCGGGGGTTCGGTGCCGTGCCGACGCGTGCCCGTGCACCCGGGTGCACCCCCGGTCGGGGAGTGAGTGACGGGATGGGCGGTGCACACTCACCGACCCGGCTTTCCGGCCCCGTGCACCCTCCGGTGCACCCCCGGCAACGCAAAAGCCCCCGACCCTTGCGCATCTGCGCTGGTCAGGGGCTTAAGCCTCTGGGGTGAGTGACGGGACTTGAACCCGCGACTTCTTGGACCACAACCAAGTGCTCTACCGGCTGAGCTACACCCACCACGTTCGCTCGGCCTCACGGCCTTGCGTACGTATGAAAGCTTAGCGGACTCCGGGGAGTGCTTCGATCAGTTTTCCGCCCCGTCGTCCCCGACGGCCCCGTCACGGGCCTTGAGTCCGTTGCCCCCGGTGATCACCTCGGCGGCGGCGGCGCGGGCCGCGGCCGAGCTGGGGCCGGGTTCGGCGACGAACGCGGTGGCGCGGAAGTAGCGCAGCTCACGGATGCTCTCGGTGATGTCGGCGAGCGCCCGGTGCCCGCCGTTCTTGTCCGGGCTCGCGTAGTACACGCGCGGGTACCAGCGGCGAAGCAGCTCCTTGATGGAGGACACGTCCACCATCCGGTAGTGGAGGAACTCGTCGATGCGCTTCATGTCGCGGGCCAGGAACGTGCGGTCCGTGGCGATCGAGTTGCCGCACAGCGGGGCCTTGCGGGGCTCGGTCACGTACTGCCGGATGTGCTCCAGGACCATGTCCTCGGCCTCGTGCAGGGTGACGCCCTTGTCCAGCTCCTCCAACAGGCCGGACGTGGTGTGCATGGTGCGGACGAAGTCGCCCATGCTGTCCAGTGCGGCCTGCGGCGGTTTGATCACGACGTCGACGCCCTCATCGAGGACGTTGAGCTCACCGTCGGTGATCAGGCAGGCCACCTCGATCAGCGCGTCGTTCTCGAAGTCGAGGCCTGTCATCTCGCAGTCGATCCACACCAAACTGTCATTCATACCGGTCAGCTTAGGGGTTGCGGGAAGTGCCGGGGATGGCGGAGGGGCGGCCGGGCCCCCGGCCCGACCGCCCCAGTGGCCGGTCAGTCCCAGACCCAGCTGTCGGAGATGCCGGAGGGCGCACCGACGCCGAAGAAGGCGTACATCCAGTCGTAGACGCCCCAGAACTGGAGGTAGCCCAGGGCGAGGACGACGAGCAGGATCAGGAGGAAGAAGAAGCAGCCGCAGCCGCAGCCGCGCTTTTTCTTCTTCCGCGGCGGCTGAGGGGGTTGCTGCGGGTACGGCTGGCCGCCGGGCGGCTGCCCACCCGGCCCCGGGCCCCACTGCGGCTGTTGGTGGCCACCGCGGGGGCCACCCATCGGCGGCTGCCCGCCGGGCGCTCCGGGGCCGCCCGCGCGGAAGCCGGCGCCCTGGGGGTAACCGGGCGGCGGTCCCTGAGGGGGTCGGTGCATCTGCTGCGGGGGCGGCATCGGGGGGCCCTGCTGGGGGTGGCCGCCCATGTTCGGGTGGCCCATCTGCTGGGGCGGGTACCCGGGCGGTGGGAAACCGCCCTGCTGGTGCGGCGGGGGCTGGCGGTAGCCGGGCTGCGGGCCCGACGGGGGGTGCTGCGGGCCGGAGCGCTGCGGCGGGTAAGCCCCCGGATACGGTCCGGAGGGCGCGGACGGCGGAACGGCGTGCCCCTGCTGCGGGCCGGAGAAGGGCGGGGCGCCCGGGTACTGCTGCGCGGGTGTCTGCGCCCCCGACGGTTGCTGTCCCCTGTCCTGCGGCCCGGACGCCTGCCGGCCGGGGACCTGGCCCTGGGCCTGCTCGTCCGGGGTCCGGGAGGGCCACGGCTGCGCGGGCTGCGGTTCGCCGGGCACGGCTGCACCGGCGCCCGGGGCCTGGCCCTGCGCCTGGCCGGGGGGCTGTCCCTGGGGGTTGCGGGCCTGCTCCTCGGCGAGGCGTTCGGCCTCCGCCGCGCGGCGCCCGGCCTCCTCCTGGAGTTCGGCCTCCTTGCGGACGCGCTCCTCCTCGCGCTGCTTGGCGGCCTCCTCCTCGGACTTGCGGCGCTGCTCCTTGCGTTCCTCGGAGAGGTCGGCCCAGCCCTCCTTGAGGCTGCCCAGGAACTTGTTGATCTTGCCGCCCTTGCCGTCCTCGGCCCCGTCGTCTGCGGCATTCCCGGCGTTCCCGGAGCCCGAGAACATGGGGTCATTGGGGTCGAACACGGCCGTTCCGGAGGGCTCCTGCGCGGACGGCGTGAAGACCGCTGTGCGGGGGGCGTCGGCGGAGGGGCTGAAAACGGGGGTGGGCGGTTGGGGGCGGATGTCGTCGTCGGTGAGGTTGGCCGTGGGGATCTCGTCGTCGCCGAAGTCCGCGGTGGGCGCCTCGTCCTGGTCCCGGCCGGGGAGGTCGCCGGGGTTCACGCGCATGGTGGCGCCGGCGTCGCTCAGGTCCGCGGTCGGCGTCTCGTCGTCATCGGGGCCGCGCACGTCCGCGGTGGGCGTCTCGTCCTCGGAGGGGCCCTGTGCCCAGGAGGGGTTGATGCGCACGGTGCCGTGGTCGTCGTCCGCCGGTGCGGGCGGGGGCGTGGGGGCCGTCGTCTCGGGGGAGGGCGCGGGGGCGGCGCTCCGGGCCCAGGACGGGCTGATGCGCATGGTGCTGGGTTCGTCGTCGATCGGCGCGGGGGTGGGGGGCGCCGGGGAGGGAGGGGTGGCGGGCGGCCGGGAGGAGTCCTGCGCCCACGAGGGGCTGATGCGCATGGTGCTGGGCTCGTCGTCCACCGGAGTGGGCGGTTCGGGGGTGCCATGCGCCCAGGACGGGCCGAGGCGCATGGTGCTGGGCTCGTCCTCGATCGGCGCGGCCGACGGCGCGGAGGAGCCCAGCCGTATGGTCCCGACCTCCTCCTCGGCAGGGGGAGCGGAGTCCCCGCGGTCGGAAGCGCCCAGGAACGCCGTGGCGGCCTCCTCGTTCTCCGGGACGCCGACACCGCCCTGGAGTTCGCTCAGTGAACGGGTATGCCGCGTCCACTCGTCGCCGTTCCACCATCTGAGCGTCTGCGCGTCGCCCTGCGGGTCCGCGTACCAACCCGGCTCGATAGATCCACCCATGGGCGACAGACTAAGGGGTGGCGGGGCGGTGATCGACCAGTGGTACCCGGTTCCCCGTGCTCACGGGAGCGTGGACCACAGGGCCATCACCTTTCGTGTTCACAGCGTGGCACAGGGTTGTGGTCGGGGTCGGTGCGGGGGCTCGGCAGGAGGACGGGTTCCGCGCCCCCGCCCGTGCGTGCGGGTCCCGCCGCTGCTGACAACAGGTACGCGGTGTCCAACCTCCCCGGCCCCTTCGCGGACGACCCCGGGACCTGGTCATGGCCGAAGTGGCCTCCCCTGGCCCACGCGCGGGCGGCCTCCTCCGGCTTGGGGTTGTCGGCCCCGGGCGGGCCGGCGGGCCACGCCCGGCGCACCCCCCAGGACTCCAGCCATGCCAGCAGCGGTTCCAGGCCGTGCATCGGGCCGTCCGTGAAGGGGGTCTCACGGAAGGCCACCACCGACACGACCAGGCACACACGGCCCTCGTGCCCGTGGTCGAGGTGCTGTCCGTACAGGTCGGTACTGCCCAGTTCCAGACGGCAGCGCCTGGTCGCCGCCAGGCTCTGGACGGTTCCACCGGTCAGGGGGTTCCAGACGAGGTGCGTCGCGCGCCCCTCGCCCACCAGCCGCCGCGCCTCCTCCTGCGCGGACCACGAACCGGGGTCGGAGCCGGTCACCGTCCACACGGCGCGCGGCGCACCCGCACCGGGGGGTGTTCGGGTGGCCCCGCCGTCGAGCCTCTCGGCACCGGGCATCCACGCCTTCACCATGGCACTCCCCCATCGGGTCGTCGTGTGGCCGGGCCCGACGCTGCGGGGAAGGCCCGGAAGACTCGGTTTGACCGACCGCGGGGCACGTCCCCTCCGCGAGGGGCCGGGCACCCGGGTAGCGGTTCCCGGCCCTTCCCTGGGTACGCCAACACGGGGGAGAAGTCCATATCCCCTTCTCTGTAGGACAGGGTCTTGTCACCCCCAGTCACGCCCGGGGCCCGACGCCGGAGGCGGCGCGGACGCGCTCCACCACCGTGTCCGGGCCGCCCCGGTGGTCCCGCGCCGGCGCGGGACCACCGTCACCCGGTACCGGGATCGTCCTCGGTGAGCCGCAGCGAGAACGCCTGGAGGAAGATGTCGCCGATCTCGGTGGGGTCCTCCGTCATGTAGGCGGCGCCGCCCGTGGCCGCGGCGATCTCCTGGAGCGGTTCCAGGTTCTGCACGTCCGGCCCGAACGCGATCGTGATGATCGGGATGGGCCGGGACGGGCTCGCGATGTCGTCGATCTGCGTCATCAGCTCGTCCAACGCCATCCCACCGGGGTTGTCGTTGTCCCCGTCGGTGAGCATCAGGATGACGTTGGTCCGGTCGGGCTGGTAGGTGCGCGACATCTCCTGGTAGGCGGCCAGGTAGGTCTCGTACAGCGCGGTGTCGCCCTGCGGCCGGGGCTGGAGTCCGGCCAGAGCCCCGGCGATGACGTCGCGGTGCTCGGTCCCGCCGTCCCCGGCGGCCTGGAGCTCGCGGACGGGCGTCAGCTCCTGGTAGTGCAGGTTGTTGTTGACGTCGGTGGAGAACTCCCACAGGCCCAGCTCCGAGGTGGGCGTGAACATCTGGAGGCCCTCCGTGGCGGCGGCGCCCGTCACCTGCATGCGGGTCATCCCGGTACCGGGCACCTCGGCGAGCATCGATCCGGACACGTCCACGATCGCGAGCACCCGGGAGTCCATCTTGAGCTGGTTCCAGGACCGGGTCAGGTCGGTCACGGTCCCGTCGGAGGGGGTGGGCAGCTCCTCGGGGGCGTCCTCCGCGAAGCCGACCTCCTCGGTGAGCACGGAGGCGTCCATCTGGTCGCCGGGGCCGCGGAACCCCTGCCCGAGGAGGTGGGGGAGCGCCTCGTCCGAGCGGACCGCCTCCCGGAACACCTCGGCGGCGCGGGTGAGGTCGCTCTCCTCGCTGCGCACCACGTACGGGTAGTCGAGGTAGTAGGTGCCGCCCTCCAGGTAGTGGGCGCGGGCGGAGGCGTCGGCGTGCGCCGCGTTGTAGCGCCACACGGCCTGTTCGGACATCACCATCGCGGGAGGGGAGTCGGCCTGGCCGCCGCTGAGGGCGAGGAACGCGGCGTCCTCGTCGGAGGACGCCCCCTGGTGGAGTGCCTGGAGGGCGGCCGTCATCTGGGCGTTGAAGGTGTCGGCGTCCGGGCTCGACTCCTCCAACGCGGTCCGCAACAAGGAGAGGGTGCCCAGGCCGGTGGAGCTTCGGGCGGGGTCGACGACGCGCACGCTGCGGTCGGACGGCTCACCGGGGGCGGAGGTGGGGATGACGTCCGCCCAGGTCAGGTCCGCCTCCCCGTCGGAGAACTCGGCGAGTTCGGCGAGGACCAGCGGTGAGCGGGCCACGGAGGTGCCGGTCTCGGTGATGACGGCGTCGCCCGCCTGGCTCTGGACCAGCCGGGGCCACACGGAGGAGTCGGGGATCCACACGTCGGACTCGGTGTCACCCATGGTGGCGCCCGAACCGGTGATCTGGTAGGCGACGTTGGCGGAGTCGACCTGGCGCACCTCGGCGTGCACGCAGCGCCCGTCCACCTGGTTCTCCCCGGCGTTGAAGTCGGAGGCGACCTGGTCGATGGCGGGGGCCAGTTCGGGGCTGACGGCCACGTCGAGCGCGATGTCGGAGCCGCCGCACCTGTCGGACCCGCCGAACATGTACACGCCCGCCACGGCGAGGCCGAGCACGATCACCAGCGCGGCGGCCAGGGCCACGAAGGCCCCGCCCCGGCCGCGCCGGCGTCTGGCCTGGCGGGAGGGTTCTTCTGCGTATCTTCCGCGGTGACGTCCCACAGGTTTCCTCACGGGGTGATGTACGGACGGGGCGCCGTCCGGGGGGAGACATGCCGGCTCGTGGGCGACCGGCCCGGGACGGGCCGCGCGTACCGGTCCACATCGGGAGTGAACCGGCCACCGGTGTGTTACTGGTGGGAACGGTACTCAACGGACCAGCGGTAGTGAATGCCGACCGGACGTGCCGCGGGCCGGTGACCCCCGGGTGCACGGGGGGTGAACCCGAGCTCAGCGCCGGTCACCTCGGGATATTCGGTTCGCTTCCGCGCGGGCTGCGAAGTGTGAAGCGGTCGGACCGAAACTCGATTCCGATATCCAATCGAGACCATTGGGCGCTCTCGCCGGCCGGCCCCGGAAGCGGATGGACTCCGGGGGCCGACCGGGGGTCCGCCTCAGTTGTCGCAGTGGGGAACGCACAGCCTGCGGGAGATCGAGCTGAGGAAGATGTCGCCGATCTCGTCCGGGTCGTCGGTCACGAACGCCGAACCGCTCGTGGCCCCGGCGACCTGCCTCAGCTCCGCCTCCTCCGCCTGAGAACCGAAGGCGATGATGAACATGCTGACCGGGCGCTGGGGGTCGAACCGGTCCTGCAGCGCAGCGACCAGCTCCGCGTGCGAGATGTCGCTGGACCCCTCGTCCTGACCGGCGGTGAGCAGGATGACACTGTTGATCTTGTCCTCGTGGTAGCCGTCCTGAACCTCGTTGTAGGCGGCGAGGATGTTGTCGTACAGGCGGGAGCCGCCGCCGCGCACCCCGACACCCTCGGCCACGGCCGTGAGCTCCTGGCGGCGGGTCGAGTCGCCCTCGCCGTCCGAGGTACCCAGCTGGTGCATGTCGGCCGACTCCTCGCGGCCCTCCTCCCCGTACTCGTCCGACATCAGCCACAGGCCCATGTCGGTCTCGTCGGGGAACAGCGACAGGCCCAGCAGGGCGGCCTGGAGGGCGGCCTCCATCCTGGTGGGGCCGCCCGCGCCGTCGAGGTCGTCCGCCATGTTGTCCGAGACGTCGGCGAGCACCAGCGTGCGGCTGGGCATCGACAGCCGGTTCCAGTCGGTGACCGAGGCCAGCAGGGCGTCGCCGGTCAGGTCCTCGTGGGTGGCGGGTTCCTCGGGGATCAGGCCGGGCTGGGCGGCCAGGGCGGACGACGCGTTCCCACCGGGGTCGCGGAACCCCAGCTCGCGCAGGCGCGAGCGGTAGGCGTCGTCGCCCAGCACCTCGTACAGGTCCGCCGCGGCGGACCGCAGCGCCGTGTCGTCGGTGGTGGTGACGTAGGGGTAGTCGAGGCTGACGGTTCCCTCGGACGGATAGTGGGCGTCCAGCGGGGGCGCGGACTGCGCCCGGTCCAGGTTGTAGGACACCACCGCCTGTTCGGGGACGATGATCACCGGGTCCACGCGCTGTCCGGAGGCCGCGGAACCCGTGTAGAAGGTGGTGAGGTCGATCTCGCCGAACGCGCTGTCCATCTGCACGTCGCGCACGAAGTCGGTCATGGCGGTGTCGGCGTCGTCGCCGGTGCCCAGGTGGCTGCGCACGGCGTGCATGACCGTCATGCCGTCGGCGCCGCGGTTGGGGTCGACCATGACCAGCGGACGGTCCGGGTCCCGGGCGTCGGGCAGGACCGTGGTCCAGCTGGTGTCGTCGGGGTCGGGCATGCCGTCGGTCTGCTCGGGGGCGGCCAGGACCACGGGCGAGGACGCGAGGGAGGGCGGGTCCGGCTCGATGCCGTGTGTTCCGCCCGCGGAGACCCTGGCCAGCTCGACCCAGGCCGACGACTCGGGCACCCACACGTGGGGGGCGATGGTGGAGTCGCCCGGCTGCCCGCCGGACAGCGCGGTCATGATGCGGTGCGGCGCGATCTCGTCGACCTGCGCGTAGACGCACGCGTCGCCGTAGCCGGGACGGTCGGCGTTGAACTCGGTGGCGGCCTCGCGCAGCACGGGTGCGATGCTCTGGGTCGCCGACACGCGCAGGTAGCGGACGTCGCCGCAACCCAGTGAGTTCAGGGCGAGCGGAACCGCGACCGCGGCGACGGTGATGAGAGCGACGACGATCGCGGCGACCCCCAGCGGCGACCTGAACACACTGCGGGTGGCCCGGCTGGTCGGGGAGGGATGACGGTGGCGTCCACTGGACACGTGCACTCCGGGGGTGTGGCGGGGTCCGGCTTGCGACCGGTGGCCGCCCGGAAGCCGGGTGGGTGCGAGGGGAGGCCGCAGGGGGTGGCGTCCCGCACCCGCGGTAGGGGAAGTGGCGAACCATCACGCGCCGGCCGGCGTCCCACGGGGTGGAGTACGAACGACCGCGCCCTGGGGCGCGAACGATTCTTCACGTGGACCTTACTCGTTGGTAACGGTGAAGCGGAAGGGGCGGGCCGTACACGCGGGGTGCCCCGGAGCCGCCGGATCGGGGTGACCGCTTTGTTACGGTGCTCTCGGAGGAGTGATCCGTGCCGACCGCTAAGCTTGGGCCCCACCCCTGGCGTCCACCCCGACTCACACTCCCCAGTGGACGACTCGTGACCAGCCGACCCCCGAGGGTTTTTGGTATGTCCCCATCGCATCGTGACCACCGGAACCGAGGCACACTCGGTACCGTCATGCTCGCCGGCGCCTGCTGCGTCGGCGCGATCGCCTATGGGGTGGTCGTCGGTCCGTCGATGCTGCCACCCCAGGACGTCCAGGCCACCACGGCGATGACCCCCGACGCCGGCCCGGTCGCACCGGAGCCCGCACCGGTGGCCGAACCGGGTCCGGTCGGTTTCCTCCAGATCCAGGTCAGCGACCGCGACCGCGCCTGGGTGCAGACGCTGCGCTGCACCGGCGACGCGGAGGAGGACCCCGCCACCTGTGCCGAGCTGGCCCTGGCCGCCTCCGAGTTCGAGGGCGGGACCGAGAGCGCGCAGGGCGCCGGGGAGGAGTCGGAGGAGGTCCCCGCCGAGGACGACGCCGAACCCACCGCCGCCGCGGACCCGGGTGGCGAACAGCTGTTCACCGAGGTCGGCGAGGGCACCGTCTGCACCGACAAGGTCTACGGCCAGCAGGAAGCCGCCGTCATCGGCACCTGGGAGGGCCAGGAGGTCGAGACGACGCTCACACGCAAGGGGTCCTGCGAGGAGGCGCGCTGGCAGCGCCTGCGCGCCCTCACCGACCAGATCGGCTGATCCCGCGGCACCTCGGCGGGCGGGCACTCCGGACAGGAGATAATCCTGTCCCATGGACGTCATCAAGGTCAGTGACCCCGAGGACCCGCGCCTGGCCGACTACACCCGCCTACGGGACGTGAACCTGCGCCGCCACCTGGAGGCCGAGCACGGCCTCTTCATGGCCGAGGGCGACAAGGTCATCCGCCGGGCGGCCGCCGCAGGGTTTCGCCCACGCAGCTTCCTGCTCACCGAACGCCGGGCCGAGGCCCTCGACGACGTGGTGACCGGTTCCGACGCGCCGCTGTACGTCGTCTCCGAGGACACGGCGGAGCGGCTCGTCGGCTTCGACCTGCACCGCGGCGCGCTGGCGGCCTTCCACCGCCGGGCCCTGCCCGCGCTCGACGAGGTCCTGCGCGGAGCCCGCAGCATCGTCGTGCTCGAGGACCTGGTGGACCACACCAACGTGGGCGCCATCTTCCGCAGCGCGGCCGGCCTGGGCGTGGACGCCGTCGTCCTCGCGCCCCGCTGCGCCGACCCGCTGTACCGGCGGTCGGTCAAGGTGTCCATGGGCGCGGTCTTCACGCTGCCCCACACCCGTATGGACGACTGGCACGGCGGTCTGGACACCCTGCGCGCCGCGGGGTTCCACCTGATGGCGCTCACGCCGGGGGAGGGTTCGGTGCCGATCGGCGAGGCCATGGCCTCGCTCGCCCCCACGGACCGGGTCGGGCTGCTGCTGGGCACCGAGGGCGACGGGTTGTCCGCTCGCTGGCTGGAGCGCGCGACCGCGCGGGTGCACATCCCGATGGCCGAGCGCGACGTCGACTCCCTCAACGTCACCGCGGCCGCGGCCATCGCCTGTTATGAGCTGGCGCGCGTCGCACGCCCCTGAAGCCGGTGGGGCCGCTCGCACCGTCCCCCCGGACGGCCTGCCCCTGCCCCGCCACCCGCGGAAGAGCCGGAGCGAACGCGAGGTTCGTCCCACCATCGGACTCCGGTGTGCGCGGGACACTAGGGTGTCCGTGAAACGGACCGAGGGAAGGGGTGCGGTGACATGGGTGGCCGAGCACTGGTGCAGTGGGAACAGAACAGGGCGAGCGCCCCGGACTCCCTGACGGTGGACGTCTACGCCGGAGGGACCGCCCCCGAGAGCGGCATCGAGGAGGTCGCCTTCTACCAGGTGCCCTACGCCCCCTCCTCCCAGGGCGTCGACGAACGCCTCGACGTGATCGCGCGGATGCCCTCGCTGGAGGTCGTCCAGCTCCTCTCCGCGGGCTACGAGCACGTCCTGCCGCTGGTCCCCGACCACGTGACCCTGTGCAACGGGCGCGGGCTGCACGACGCCAGCACCGCCGAGCACACCCTCGCCCTGATCCTCGCCGCGCAGCGCGACCTCCCCCGGTGGGCGCTCGACCAGAGGGACCACCGCTGGGAGGCCGTCCCGCTGCGCTCCCTGGCCGACTCGCGCGTGATGGTCATCGGCTACGGCAGCATCGGCAAGGCCATCGAGCGGCGCCTGCTCGCCTTCGAGACCGAGGTCGTCCGCGTGGCCAGCCGGGCCCGCCCCGACGAGGACGTGCACGGCGTCGACGAGCTGCACGCCCTGCTGCCCGGCGTCGACATCGTCGTGATGGTCACCCCGCTCACCGAGGCGACCCGCGGCCTGTTCGGCCCCGAGGAGTTCGCCCTGCTGCGCGACGACGCGCTCGTGGTCAACGTGGGGCGGGGAGCGGTCCTGGACACCCGGGCCCTGTTGGCGCAGAACGGCCGCGTGCGCGCAGCCCTCGACGTCACCGACCCCGAGCCGCTGCCCGCCGACCACCCCCTGTGGGACGCGCCGGGGGTCTTCTTCACCCCGCACATCGCGGGTGGAGCCGCCGCGTTTTACCCGCGCGCCCGCGCCTTCATGGACACCCAGCTCGCCCGCTGGGCCTCGGGAGAGCCCCTGGACAACGTCGTCCACATCGGGGCCACCGCCCGCTGACACGGACTTCCCGGGGGCTCCGGGCACCGCCCGCGGTGACTCGGACGCCGTCGGCGCCGCCCCCGCGGGCGGCTGTGGGCCGACACGGTGCCCGTTCTGGCAGGGAACGACCGAATGTCGGCGTGCGCGGCCAGAATGGGGCCATGAGGATCGCGGTGGTCGCCGACGGCGAGGGCGGCGGCTGGCTCCAGGAACTGGACGACGCCCCCGGCCCGGTCCGACGCGTGGCCGACCTCGCCTCCGCCGTCCGCGCGGCCGAGCACACGGGCCCCGAGCCGCCCCGGTGGGTGTGGTCCTCCGGCGAGGACGTCTACCCCGACCTGGTCAGGGCGGGCGCCAGGGTCTCCCGCTGCCACGACGCGGCCCTGGTCGAGGCGCTCCTGCTCGGCCACCAGGTCCGCCACGGGGAGGCCCACTCCCTCGGCGCGGCCTGGGCCAGGCTGCACGGACTGCCCGTCCCCGCCGATCCGGTCCGGCCGCTCGGCGAGGGGACCGCGGCGCAGCCCGCGCTCTTCGAGGCCGACCGCTCCACTTTGCCGCCCGGCACCGACCGCCTCGCCGCCCTGGTCGAGGTGCACGCCGACCAGCTGCGCCGCATCGCCGACCTCCCCCACCCGGGGCGGATGCGCCTGCTCACGGCCGTGGAGTCCGCGGGCGGGCTCGCCGCCGCCGAGATGAGCCACGACGGCCTGCCCTGGCGGCCCCGCGTCCACGACCAGATCCTCACCGAGATCCTCGGCCCACGCCCCGCGGCCGGCCGGCGCCCGCCCGTGCTGGCCGACCTCGCCGCCCGCATCGGCGACGCCGTCGGCCGCGAGGTCAACCCCGACTCGCCGGCCCAGGTCCTCAAGGCCATGGCGTGGATCGGCCACCCCGTGGAGTCCACCCGGTCCTGGGTCCTGGAGAAGGTCGACCACCCCGTCGTGCCCCTGCTCCTGCGCTACAAGGAGCTCGCCCGCCTGCACTCGGCCAACGGCTGGGCCTGGCTGGAGACCTGGGTCAGCGACCGCCCCGGACCCGACGGCGAGCGGCTCGGCCGATTCCGCCCCGACTACGTGGTCGGCGGCGTCGTTTCCGGGCGCTGGGCCACCCGCGGCGGCGGTGCCCTCCAGATCCCCAAATCGTTGCGCGGAGCGGTCCGGTCCGACCCGGGCTGGGTGCTCGTGCGCGCCGACGCCGGACAACTCGAACCCCGCGTACTCGCCGCCGTGTCCGGAGACGACGCCCTCGCCGCGGCCGCCGCGGAGGAGGACCTGTACGCCCGCCTGGCCGCGCACGTGGGCGGCGACCGCGAACGCGCCAAGATCGGCATGCTCTCCGCCATGTACGGGCAGACCTCGGGTGACGCCGCACCCCTCCTGGCCACCATGCGCCGCCTCTACCCGCGCGCCCTGGACTACGTCGACTCCGCCGCGCGCACGGGGGAGGGCGGCGGAGTCGTCCGCTCCTGGCTGGGACGGACCTCACCGGCACCGGACGACTGGGCCGCCGCCGTCGCGGGGCCCGGCGGCGACCGCCGACGGCGCGCCCACGGACGTTTCACCCGCAACTTCGTCGTCCAGGCCACCGCCGCCGAATGGGCGCTCGTCCTGTTGGCAGCACTGCGGCGGCGCCTGCCGGAGGTGCCGGAAGGGGGCGGGATCGTCTTCTTCGTCCACGACGAGGTCGTCCTGCACGTGCCCGCCGAACTGGCGGACGAGACGGTGCGCGCGGTGGCCGAGGCGGAGACGCAGACCCGGACGACGCTTTTCGGGGACACTCCCGTACGCTTCCCCCTGGCGACGGTCGTCACCGACAACTACGCACGTCTTTAGAACGGCTGCACCTCCGCGAGCTGAACGTCCGGTACCGAACGGCGTGGGCTTCTTGCAAACTCGTCGTGGTGCGCCCATTCTTGGACGCGATAAGTGTCGCAAGGACAGACAGCCCGTGCGCCTCAGGGGTCCCCCACACCCCGGGTGGTTCACAGAAAGGTGAGATCTCCCCGTGCGGAGCCGTTTCAGAACGTGTGCGGGTACCACGGTCGCGTTCGCGGTCGCCTTCAGCGCCCTCGGGGCCGGCCCTGCCTGGGCGGACCCGGTGGTCCAGGACCGCCCCCCCGTCAGCGAACAACTCTCCCTCGACGCCCCCAGCGGCGCAGACCCCCGGCATGACCAGGAGACCACCTCCCGGACCCCCGACGTCTCCGACGTCTCCGATCTCACACGCGACGCCTACGTGGCTCCCTTCCGCGAGGCCCGCAGCATCGAGTACTTCGCCGTCGCCCCGGGCGAACTGCCCCGCGGGGCCGTCGACGCCGTCCGTGACATCGAGGGCGTCGAGAACGTCCTGACCGTCGACGCCGCCCGCGTCGAGATCGAGGGAGAGCCGACCTCCCTGCTCGGTGTCAGCCCCTCCAGCTTCCGCAACCACGCCCCCGAGCCCTCCGCCGAGTCCGACGAGATCTGGCAGGGTGTGGCCGAGGGCCACATCGCGCTGTCCAAGGACGTCGGCACCGACCGCGAACTGGAGGTCGGCAGCGAGGTCACCGTGGCCGGCGGCCGCGGTGAGATCCCCCTTGAGGTGTGGACGCACGCCACCTCCGGCATCGCCGGCATCGACGCGCTCGTGTCCCGCGAGCGCGCCGGTGAACTCGGTATGCCCCGGGGCAACGCCCTGGTGGTCTCGGCGCCCGACGCCGACCTGTGGGACCTGCACGAGGCTCTGGGTGAGGTCCTGGGGGAGGAGGGTGCCTCCCTCCAGCTCGTCACCGACGCCCCCGAACCCCTCGTCGACGGCGACGCCGTCCCCTCCACGGTCGTCGAGCAGGTCATCGCGAACGCCGAGACCCAGCTCGGCGTCCCCTACGTCTGGGGCGGCACCACCCCCGACGTCGGTTTCGACTGCTCGGGACTGCTCCAGTGGGCGTTCCGCGAGGCGGGGGTGGACATCCCCCGGGTCACCCACGACCAGTGGAACGCCGGAGAACGGGTGGAGTACGAGGACCTCCAACGCGGCGACCTGCTGTTCTGGCGCTCCGACCCCACGGCTCCGGACTACATCTCGCACGTCGCCATCTACCTCGGCGACGACATGATGCTGGAAGCGCCGAGGACCGGACTGGACGTGCGCGTCACGTCGGTGCGGACCCAGAACTACGCGGGCGCGGTGCGCGTCCACGCGTGACCCCGGGATTTCCCCGTCCGGAATTGGTCCGGGCGGGGATTTCCTTGTGTACGAGGGAAATGCGGAACGCTGGGAAAACAGGAGTGGGCCGTGATGTCACCGCGCCGGCGGCACCACGGCCCACTTCTTTTCTCCTTGTCCGAAAAACCCAGCCGGGAGGGGAAGGCAGGCTTCGGTCAGGAGGGGGAACAGGGCCGTCGCTGAGGGAGGGGGAGACAGCGCGCGAACCCTGTATTCGATGGTTTCGAGTAGCGACGGAGAGCGCTCCGAGAGTTCTCGGGGGTCCGTTGCACAGGTCTACATAAGCAGTGACCGGACGATTTGGCAAGGGGCGAGATCAAGCCAGGCAAGCGCTCTCAAGCTGCGTCCGACAGTCACCCCGCTCAGGGCCACCCCCTTTTCGGTTCCCTCGTGTCTCCTTCCAGGTCAGCGGCCGGCCGCGTACCCCTGCGAGCCGCGTGCGTCGGCGGCGGCGCGCAGTTCGCCGCTCTCGGGGTCGCGGGCCACGGCCGCCAGCCGCCCCAGCGACCACGGCTGGGCGACCTGCACACGGTGCCCGCGCCCGATCAGGTCGGTGATGGTGTCCTCGCCGACACCGGGCTCCACGACCAGGTCGCCGGGTACCGTCTCACGCGGGTGGAACGAGCTGGGGAAGGCGTTGGTGTGGAACATGGGGGTGTCCAGGGCCTCCTGGAGGTCGTCCACCCCGTTGAGGACGCGCAGCAGCGCGGTGAACGTCCACTGGTCCTGTTGGTCGCCGCCCGGGGTGCCGATCGCCAGTACGGCCTGCCCGTCCTCGCGGGTGACCAGGGTCGGCGAGAGCGTGGTGCGGGGGCGTTTGCGGGGCGCGAGGGCGTTGGGGGAGTCGGGGTCCAGCCAGAACATCTGGGCCCTGCTGCCGAGAGGGAAGCCCAGGGCGGGGATGACCGGTGAGCTGCTGAGCCAGCCGCCGCTGGGGGTGGCCGAGACCATGTTGCCGTGGGAGTCCACGACGTCCACGTGGCAGGTGTCGCCCCGCAGGTTCGCGGGGTTGGAGACGGCCGCGTCACCCACCGTCGGTTCGCCGGTGGTGCGGTCGCCGGGCGTCCGGCCGGGCACGTGGACGGGCGGCTCGAAGGGGGAACGGGTGCCGATGCGGCCGGGCCGCTGCTCCAGGCTGGCACGGGTGTCGTCGACCAGGGCGGCGCGCCCGGCGGCGTAGTCGGCGCCGAGCAGCTCCTTGAGGGGGACGTCGGTGAAGTCGGGGTCGCCATACCAGGCCTCGCGGTCGGCGAAGGCGAGTTTGGCGGACTCGGTCACGCGGTGGACGAAGTCGGCGGTGACCCCGTCACGGACGCCGGGGCCGGTCCCCAGCTCCTCCGC
The DNA here is from genome assembly GCF_042716955.1 of Nocardiopsis sp. NPDC058631. Taxonomy (NCBI): domain Bacteria; kingdom Bacillati; phylum Actinomycetota; class Actinomycetes; order Streptosporangiales; family Nocardiopsidaceae; genus Nocardiopsis; species Nocardiopsis sp. NPDC058631. The sequence continues at coordinate 57,790 of NZ_JBHXQY010000010.1, forward strand.
CAGGCGGAACTGCTGGAGCATGGTCGGACCCTGGCCCCACGGGCCGGTCTTGTGCACGGTGTGGGAGCCGTAGGCGACACCGACCGGGTCCTCGTAGCCGGCGCTCCAGTCCGCCATGTCCTGGGCGGTGAGCAGTGCCCGCTGGGGTACGCCCGCGCCGTCGGGGACGGGGGAGGACAGGAAGTCGCCGACGGCCTCGGCGACGAACCCCTGGGACCAGGCTCCACGCGCCGCCTCGATCTGCTCCTCGCGGTTGCCGCCGGCGCTCTCCGCCTCGGCGACCATCCGGCGGTAGGTGGCCGCCAGGACGGGGTTGCGCAGCCGCGTCCCGGGGGCGGGCGCGGTCCCGTGGGGGAGGTAGACGGCGGCCGACCCCGCCCAGTGGCGGGTGAAGACGGGTTCGAGGGCGGTGACGGCGGCGGCGATCCGGTCCAGGACGGGGTAGCCGCGCTCGGCCAGTCCGATGGCGTGGTCGAGGACGTCGCGGACGGTCATCGTGCCGTGGTCGCGCAGGAGCTGCATCCAGGCGTCGAAGGAACCGGGCACGGTGGCGGCGAGCACGCCGCTGCCCGGGATGCGGTCCATGCCCTCGTAGGCGTCGATGGTCGCGGCGGCGGGCGCCACACCCTGCCCGCACAGTACGCGGGGGGCTGCGCCCGCCGCCTGGTAGATGATGGGGACCTCGCCGCCGGGGCCGTTGAGGTGGGGTTCGACGACCTGGAGGGTGAAGCCCGCAGCGACGGCGGCGTCGAAGGCGTTGCCCCCGCGTTCGAGCAGGGACATGCCGGTGGCACTGGCCAGCCAGTGGGTGGAGGCGACCATGCCGAAGTCGCCGCGGAGCTGGGGACGTGTGGTGAAACCGGGCATCTGAGCGGGCCCTTCCTCGGGGGTGGGGGGCGGCGGTCGCCGTCGGTGTCCGGTGGCGGGGCGTCCCGAACGGGGTCGGTGACGGGGCGCCCGGCCGCGGGCATCGAGGTGACGGTACATCATGGGGTGTTCCCACCTGGGGCCTCACCAGGGGTTGTCCACAGGGTCGGATCCCCGCCGCACGGCCGTCCACAGACGGAACCCGGGGCTGGTGCGCCGCACCAACCCCGGGTTGACTGGATACAGGGGGACCCCGGCCCCCGTCCGCATCATGCTGCCCGGTGGCCGTCCCGCCCCGGGCCCGGAGCGGGACGGGGTGACCCCGAGCCGTCCCGGGCCCGTGCGGTCCGGGTCACCCCGGCCTTCCAGGGGTCAGACGCCCCCGGCCTCGAAGCTCCAGGGCAGGGAGGCCCACAGCTCCTCCCACTCCTGGGCGTCGACGGGGTCGAGGGGCTCGGACTCCGTGCCCGTGGCGCCGTCCTCCTGTGCGCCGTCCCCGTCCGCCGCCTGCTCCACACCCGTGGCCGCTTCCTGTCCGGGCTCCTGGAAGAGTTCGCCGAGCCGGTCCACGACCTCGCCGATCACGCCCTCCACCTGGGCGGTCTCCAGCCCGAGTTCACCGGCGCAGTGGTCGACGGCACCGGTCTTGGCACCCTCTTCGCCGTAGTGCCAGACGGTGGCGAGCAGCTGGTCGCGGTCCTCCTCGGTGAGCTGGTCCTTGGTCAGGGCCCTCTCGACGAACTCCCCGTCGGCCTGGGACAGCCGGCTGTCGTCCAGCCCGGACCCGCCGGTCTCGAAGTCCACGAACCGGTCGATGACGCACTCCTTGACCTCGCGGGAGCCGGCGCCCTCGGGCAGTTCCGCGCTTCCGGGAGTCTGCGCCGGCGCCTCAGCGGGGGTCTCCGCCGGGGTCTCGGCGGGGGTCTCGGCGGGTTCCCCGGTGCCCTCCGCCGGAGCCTCGGGGGCCTGCGGACCCCCGGGGTTCTCGACCGGGGCGGCCTCTTCTACGGCCTCCTCCGCGGATGCCTCCTGCGGGGGAACCTCCTCGGCGGGTGCCTCCTCCGCGGGCACCTCGGGTGCGGTGTCCTGGCCCCCGGCGGGCGCTCCCGCCTCCTCCGGGGCCACCGGCCCGGTCACGGGCGCCTCCTCGGCGGCGGCCTCCTCGGCGGCCTCCTCCTCGGCGGCGGCCTCCTCCGAGGGAGCCTCGACCGGCGTCTGCGGAGCCTGCTCCGCAGGTGCCTCCTGGGAGCGGTTCTCCTCGGTCACGGAACCGGCCATCTCGACCAGTTCGCCCCTGTCCCACCGCTCCGGCTGGAGGTGGGTGGTGATCGCGACACCCGGTCGCTCCATCCAGAACAGGTCGCCCGTGGACTCCGAGAGGTAGGCCTCGTGCTCGAAGTCCTCACCTGCCGCCAGCCGTTCCAGGCCCTTGTCCGCCAGATGGCTGTAACGGCCCTGGCGGAGGTCGTCGAGTTCCTGCACCCGCTCCGAGCGCAGAACCGTGACCCGGCCGTACAGCTGGTCGGGGCCCTGGACCCAGGAGATCTGCGACTGGCGGGCCCCCAGCCGGTCGGTGGTGGAGGAGGCGTTGATCCCGTACCGCTCCAGCCCCGGTGGCAGGTAACCGATCTTGAACCCGTCGAGGCTGTACGACGACACCCCCTGCCGGACCACAGGCCAGCTCAGGCCCCCGTCGTCCCTGTCGGCGGCGGACGCCACGGCCGGGAGGCCGACCAGCCCCGACGTCGCGATGGCGGCGGCGCCGAGCAGCGCGACCCACCCCGTGTGGTGCTTGCGCATAAGTGTTCCTTCCCATCGACTACTTATAGTGATGGTCTCAGGGCTCTGGGTAGTCAACGGGGGACTCTGTGGTCAAAAATCGCACATGAAGTAATCAAAGGGATGCATTGGGTGAGATGGGAGCGCCGGGTTGCTGGTCCACCACCAGATGATGGGCAGCGGATCACCGAACGCTCTGCGTACGGTCACCGCCTTGTCACCATGCGCGCTCACCCTGAGGAAGCAGTCGGCCTGTTCACGCTCACATGGGAGGTCCGGTGCGCCGCATCGGGATCGTCGTCGGAGCCGTTTCACTCTTCGTTACCGTCAGTGCCACCGCCTCGGTCGCGGCACCGGCCCTCGACCCGGCAGGGACGAGCACACGGGACGTCATCGAGGTCCAGCACGCGGCACCCAGCCGCCCCCTGCTCGCCGTCTCCCACCGGGGAGCCGCAGGACACGCACCGGAGAACACGCTCGCCGCTCTCGACGCGGCCCACGAGTTGGGAGCCGCGACGGTCGAGATCGACATCCAGCGCACCGCGGACAACCAGATCGTGCTCCTGCACGACACGACGCTGGCGCGTACCACCGACGTCGAGACGGTCTTCCCCGACCGGAGCCCCTACCTCGTCGGCGACTTCACCTTGAAGGAGATCCAGCGGCTCGACGCGGGGTCGTGGTTCGCGCCCTCCTTCACCGGTGAGACCGTTCCGACCTTCGACGAGGCGCTCGACCGGCTGGAGCAGCTGGACCTCAACCTCTTCCTGGAGGTCAAGGAACCCACGCTCTACCCGGGCATCGAACGGGCGGTCGCCGAGGAGCTGATCGGGCGCAGGACCTGGCTGGAGCACAACCCGCCCTGGAAACCCCGCAAACTCATCGTGCAGAGCTTCGACTGGGATTCGGTCCGGCGTTCCAAGTCCCTGCTGCCGGCCGTCCCGCACGCACTCCTGGGGCGTGTACCCGAGGGCCGCATCGCCGAGTTCTCCTGGGCGCACATGATCAACCCCAACCACACCACCATCGACGCGGCCTACGTCGACCGCGTCCACGAGGCGGGCCTGGAGATCATGCCCTACACCGTCAACGACAGAGCGCGCATGGACCACGTCCTCCGCCTCGGGGTCGACGGGTTCATCACCGACTTCCCCGACACCGGCCGGCGGGCGATCGCCGACTTCACCCGGGGACGGGACGCCATCGAGAGGGCCGCCACGGCGGTGCCCGCCCAGGTCCGCTACTGACCCTGGTGGCCGCGCCGCCGGCGATGGGATGATCGGTCCCGACCACACCGAACCCCCGGGCGGGGGCGGCCGACCACGGCCGCTCCCGGCGCGGGGGTACTGGAGCAGGAGGCGAAGGCGACGTGAGCGATCGGCTGACCATCCCCCAGGAGCACGTCGACTGGCGGACCAAGGGCCTGTGGTGGACGGGCGACCCGATCACCCTGGAGGAGTTCGCGGCCCGCCGCGACGGTCTGTTCACCGGCCCGTTCACCTGGCCCCTGATGGTCCTGAGAGCCTCCGCGCTGGACCGCAACATCGCCGCGCTCGCCGACTTCACCCATCGGGGGAACCTGCTGTTCGCCCCGCACGGCAAGACCTCCATGGCCCCCTCCCTCCTCCAGCGCCAGCTGGACGCGGGTGCGTGGGGCGTCACCGCCGCCACCGCCAACCAGGTCCTGGACTTTCGCCGGTTCGGGGTCCGCCGCATCCTGCTCGCCAACCAGCTGTTCGACGAGAAGGTCCTGCGCTGGGCGGCCGAGGAGGCCGACACCGACCCCGGTTTCGAGTTCCTGTTCTACGCCGACTCCGCGGAGGGTGTCGCCGCAGCCGCCCGCGCGGTCGCCGCCGGGGCGGGGGGACGACGCCCCCTGAGGGTCCTGGTCGAACGCGGCGTCCCGGGCGGCCGTACCGGCTGCCGCACCCGCGAGGAGGTCCTCGCCGTGGCGCACGCGGTGCGGGAGGCGCCGGGGCTGGCCGTGGCGGGCGTCGCGGGCTACGAGGGCCCGCTGGCCGGTGCCGACGCGGTCCGGGGCTTCCTCCGGGACCTCTCCGGCGACGCCGCAGTCCTCACGGAGGGGCTCGGGGTGGACCAGCCGATCGTCTCAGTGGGCGGCAGTGCGTGGTTCGACCTGGTCGCCGACGAGATGGGCGGCCGGACCGAGTACGTTCCGATCCTGCGCAGCGGCGCCTACGTCGCCCACGACGACGGCCTGTACAAGCGGATCACGCCCTACAACCGGCTTCCGGAGGGCCCCGGGGCCCTGGCCGGAGCCCTGGAGCTGTGGGCGCAGGTGACCTCGACGCCGGAGCGGGGACTGGCGATCGCCGCCCTGGGGCGCCGCGAGGCCAACCACGACCAGGGGTTCCCCGTCCCGCGCCTGCTGCGCCGCGCGGACGGCGGCACGGCGCAGGCGGAGGGCATCGAGATCACCGACCTCAACGACCACCACGCCTACCTGCGCGTTCCTCCGGAGCTGGGGGTCCGTCCAGGCGACCTGCTCTCGTTCGGCATCTCGCACCCGTGCACCGCGTTCGACCGCTGGCACGTCATCCCGGTGGTGGACGACGCGGACACCGTCGTGGACGCGGTCGCCACCTACTTCTGACCTCGCCCCCCTGCCGCCGCCCGAACGCGGCGGACCGGGGCGGGGCGCTACTCCCCCCAGCCTCCGACACCGGGGCGGGTGTGCCAGGGGCGCGGGCCGTCCAGCGGCCGGTACTCCACCCCTGCGGCGTCCAACCGCTCCAGGTGGCGCCGCAGACGGGGCTCGAACTCGGAGTAGTCGCGCTCATCTGCGGACCACACCTTCTCCGCGAAGGCCGACAGCCTGGGGAACACCATGTAGTCGAGTCTGCGCGGCGTGTCGATGTGCTCGACCCACACGTTCACCTGAGCGCCGAGGACGTGCCGGGACTCCTCCTCGGTCAGTCCCGGGGGGACCGTCTCCGCCGTGTACACGTCCTCGACCCGCAACAGCGTGCCCACCTTGATCGGCTCGTCCTCGGACTCGGACTGCTTGTAGTCGAGGTAGGAGGTGGCGGTGGGGCTCATCACCACGTCGTGGCCGGCACGGGCGGCGGCGATGCCGCCCTCCTCGCCGCGCCACGACATCACGGTCGCACCGGGTGCGAGCCCGCCCTCCAAGATCTCGTCCCAGCCGAGCAGGCGGCGGCCGCGCGCCGTCAGGTGCTCGTCCAGCTGCCGGACGAACCAGCTCTGGAGCTCGTCCTCGTCGGCCAGTCCCTCGTCCCTGATCCGCTTCTGCGCGGACGCGCTGTCCTTCCACTGGGTCTTGGGGCACTCGTCGCCGCCCACGTGGATGTAGGTGCTCGGGAACAGTTCGAGGAGTTCGTCGAAGACGTTCTTGTAGAACTCCAGGACGTTGTCGGTCACCGCCAGGACCTCGTCGAAGACACCCCACCGCGTGCCCACCGGGATCAGCCCGCTCTCACCCAGTTCCGGGTAGGCGTGGATGGCGGCCTGGGAGTGGCCGGGCACGTCGATCTCGGGGACGACGGCCACGTGGCGGGCGTCCGCGTAGGCGACGATCTCGCGGATGTCGTCCTGGGTGAGGAATCCGCCGTGGGGGCGGCCGTCGAACACCGGCGGCCTGGCGGCGCCCACCTGGCTCTCGGTCCGCCAGGAGCCGACCTCTGTGAGCCGCGGGTAGCGGCGGATCTCGATCCGCCAGCCCTGGTCGTCGGTCAGGTGCAGGTGCAGCACGTTGAGCTTGTGCATCGCCAGGAGGTCGATGAACCGCAGGATCTCCCGTTTGGGGGAGAAGTGGCGGGCGATGTCCAGCATCGCGCCGCGCCACCGGAAGCGCGGGGCGTCGGTGACGCTGATGGCGGGCAGTGCCCACACGGTGCCACCCAGGGGGGCGTCGCGGTAGGCGTCGGGCGGAAGGAGTTGGCGCAGGGTCTGCGCGCCGTAGAACACCCCGGCGGGGTCGTTGCCGACGATGATGGCGCCCTCGGAGTCCACGATCAGCCGGTAGCCCTCGCTTCCCAGACCGGCCCGGGCGTCGACGCTGAGCCGGATCTGCGCACTGGCCTCGTCGCCCGTGGCCAGGGCGAGCCCGGTGGCCGCACCGAGTTCACGCTGGAGCCACGTGAGTGTGCCCCGGGCTTCGGTGTCGGCGGAGACCCTGGTGGCGGCGGTGAGGATGAGACCTCCCTGGCCGCCGGGCTCCGTCCGGGCGGGGCGGGGGATCACGGGGCGGGGGTGCAGGGGTGAGACGGGGGTGTCGGGCACGGTGGACTGCTCCTGTCCGGTCTAGACCAATAACGGACATAGTGCCACGGTGCTCATCGAGGGCACACCCCTGGTGGTAATCGGTCCTCCGGGGGCGTCGTTCGAGTCCACCCCATACCCAGTCTTGACTCTGCATGGCTCTTAACACTCCGTGTTTTGCGGGAGACGTAGGAACAGACGGAACGGTGCGAAGACGCCGAAAACCACCGTAGGAAAGGCGCAGCACGTGGACGAACCCCGGTGCGCGGTGGGGTGAGCACTACGGGTGGACGGGCGCTGGCCCCATCGCCGGCAGAACCCTCCCGTTCGTAGTGTTCTGGTCATACCCGGAGCTCGACGGTCCGGGTCGGGACCGAATGTCAGGGGATACGGCGATGGTGGAGAGATGGGGGACGCCCGTGGAGGACGACGGGTGGTGGCAGTGATGCCGTGGCCCGTCATCCTCGCCGTCGCGGGGGCGTTCAGCCTGGCACTCGGCTCCGCGCTCCAGGAGCGCGACGCGGTCCGGGCCCCCGGCCGACAGGTCGCCCGTGCCGGGTTCCTGCTGCACCTGCTCCGCCAGCCCCGCTGGCTGATCGGCAGCGCCGCGGTCGTCCTGGGGGCGAGTCTTCACCTCATCGCCCTCAGCGGGGCGCCGCTGACCACCATCCAGCCGCTGGGCGTGACCGGGCTGCTGTTCGCGATCGTGCTGTCGGCGGTGTTCAACCGGCAGAGGGTGGGGGTCTCCCAGATCATCGCCGGGGTCGCCGTGATGGGCGGCCTCGTCGGCGTCCTCCTCCTCTTCCCGCACGGATCCGACACCCCCGTCCTCCCGACCACCACGGCGCTCGTGCTCGCCGGGGCCACGATCGGCGCAGGCGTCATCGTCCACCTCACCGCGCACTGGATGAACAGGGGCACCCGGGCCCTGCTGCTCGCCCTGGTGGGCGGCGCGGCCCTGGGGACCACCTCCGGCCTGGCCCGTGTGGTCACCGCGAACGCGCTCGGCGACTGGACCCGGGTCATCGACTGGCTGACCCTGCTCGCCGTGGTCACGGCGGTCTTCGGCGCCCTGCTGATGCAGAACGCCTACCGCACGGGGCACTTCTCCGCCGCCTACGCGACCCTTCTGATCACCGACCCGGTGGTCGGTGTGGCGATCGGCGCCTTCCTCCTGGGGGAGGGCGCGCCGGAGACCCCCGGGGCCCAGGTGGGCGCGCTGGCCTTCAGCGGGCTGGCGATCGCAGGAACCATCGCGCTGGCGCAGGCCCGCCACCGCAACCCCGAGGCCCCCGGCGGCCGGAGGAGCTCGGAGAAGACGATCCGTTTCCGTCCACGTTGAACGAAGGAGTTCCACCATGGCCGAGCCCACGCGTCCGCTGCGTGTCCTGATCGCCACCGACACGTACCCCCCCGACGTCAACGGTGCCGGGTACTTCGCCCACCGCCTGGCCGAGGGGCTGGCCGGGCGCGGCCACCGGGTCCACGTGGTGTGCCCCTCCGAGCTGGGAGACCCCTACGTGGCGGTCGGCGGAGCGGTCACCGAGCACCGCCTGCGCTCCGCCCGCCTGCCCTTCCAACCCAGCATGCGGGCGGCCGTCCCGGTCGGCATGGGCGGGCACATCGCCAGGCTCGTGCGGCGCCTGGACCCGGACGTCGTGCACGCGCAGAGCCACTTCACGCTCAGCCGCTCGGCGATGCACCGGGGCCGGGCCGCGGGCATCCCGGTCGTGCTGACCAACCACTTCATGCCGGACAACCTGTACGCGCACGCCCGGGTGCCCCGGCCGATGCAGTCGGCGGCCGGAGCGCTGGCGTGGAAGGACATGGTCCGGGTGGCCACCGAGGCCGACTACGTGACGACGCCGACGCCGCGCGCGGCCGAACTGCTCCGCGAGAAGGGGTTCGCCCGTGCGGTCGAGGCGGTCTCGTGCGGGATCGACCTGGAGCGCTTCCACCCCCGGCCGCAGGACCGCTCGCAGGCGCGGGCCAGGTTCGGGCTCCCGGACCGGGACACGATCGTGTTCGTGGGCCGGTTGGACGCGGAGAAGCGGATCGACGACACGATCCGGGCACTGGCGCGGATCCTGCCGGAGCGGGACGCCCAGCTGGCTCTTGCGGGGATCGGAGCACGCGAGCAGGAGCTGCGCGCTCTGGCCGCCGAGCTGGGAGTGGCGGACCGGGTGTTCTTCCTGGGGTTCGTCCCCGACCAGGACCTTCCGCTGGTGTACGCGGCGGGCGACGTGTTCGCGATCGCGGGCGTCGCCGAGTTGCAGAGCATCGCCACGCTGGAGGCGATGTCGACGGGTCTGCCGGTGGTCGCCGCCGACGCGATGGCGCTACCGCACCTGGTGGAGGTCGGGCGCAACGGGTTCCTCTTCCCGCCGGGCGACTCGGCGCACCTGGCGGACCGCCTGCTCGCGGTCCTCGGGAACGCGCGGACCCGCCGTTCCCTGGGGGCGGCCAGCCGCGAGATCGCCCTGCGGCACGACCACCACCGGTCGCTGGAGCGTTTCGAGGCGGCCTACGTGCGTCTGCGTGGGGCCGCTCCGGTGCCGCTGCGGGACGAGAGGGCGGTGTCCACGCGCCCGATCGCGGTGTGACCGGACTGCGTGCGGTGGCCTGAATGGGAATTTTGCACCATTTGCCACTTTCCGTATTCTTTGCGTAGCGATCGGTGATGTTGGTCCGCTTCGGGAAACACCAGTCACTGTGTGGTTCCAAGGCATCAGTGGACAGGCCGGCCGCGGCCGGATCACCCGCGGTGGAAACACCGCCGAGGGCCTCACCGATCGGCTCGACAGCGCCGAGCGGGAGGCGGGGTTCCATGAGCGCGACATGTCGTCGTTCGAGCGCGAACGAATCGACCTGGAGCACCGGGTGACCCGGATGGAGGCCGAGCTGGAGTCGCTGCGACAACGGAGACTGGAAGCCTACGCGCGATGGTGGAACGCCCGGGACGACCGTGACCGCGCACGCCACGTCTGCCGCAGACTGCGGCGCAGGATCGACCGGACGCGCGGTAGGGACAACGGCGAGTGAACCGGTGCGACACGGCCGCGCCACAGGACCGAACAACCGACCACGACCCGCTCGACGTGTGGCCCGGCCCGGGTGGCCGGGCCACACGCCGTTGTCGCGCCCTCCGCGTCCGGCACCCCTCCCGCCCGGCCCGCCGCGGACGGACTACGGGTCGGTGATCTCCGCGAGCTCGCGGTCGACCTGCCGGGCGGCCTCCCGCAGCGCCGCGAGCGTCACCTGCACCGCCGGCCGGCGCAGCGAGGCCGGACGCACCACCGCGTAGACGTGCCGTTCGGGTGCCGACGCCGGAAACCTCCGGTAGACCAGCCCCGCCGGGGCGCCCACCATCGCCAACGCCGGCACCGCGGCGATCCCGATGCCCCGGGACACCAGGCTGAGTATGGTTCCCAGGCCCTCGAACTCCCAGGTGGTGGCGGGCAGTCCGCCCACCTCGGCCAGGAGCCGGTCCGTCCCGTAGCGCGACCGCTCGGTCTGCGGTGCCACGATCCACGACTCGCCCAGCAGCCCGTCCAGGGCCACTGGCACGCCCGGGGCGGCCAGCCGGTGCTCCTCGGGCACCGCCAGGACCAGGGGGTCGCGCAGCAGGTGGATGTGGCGCAGGCCGGCATCCGGTCCGCGGCCGGGGTGCTGCCCGCTCCAGTCGTCGACCAGCGCGATGTCCACCTCCCGCGAGCGCACCTTCTGGGTCCCGGTCGACAGCAGGGTCTGGCGGAGCACGAGCTGCATCCCCTCGTGCCGCCGCAGCGGCGGCGCGAGCAGCGGGGCGAAAGCCACGGCGGCGGTGGGGAACGCCGTGACGGTCACCATGCCCAGGGCGACGTCCGCCTGCTCGGCGAGGACCGACTCGGTCGCCTCCACCAGCGCCAGGATCTCCTCGGCCTGGGTCATCAGGAGCCGTCCGGCGTCGGTCAGCTCGGCGCCCTTCGGGGAGCGGTCCAGGAGTGCGACACCCGTCTCCTGCTCCAGCCGGGCGAGTTGCTGGGAGACCGCCGAGGGCGTGTAGCCGAGAGCGCTCGCGGTGGCCGCGATGGTGCCTCGGACACCGAACTCGCGGAGAACGTGCAGGCGGCGAAGATCTAGCATAAGAACAGCTTATGCTCACCATCGAAAAGACTCGCTTGTACTGATGGCTGAACAGGGGCATGGTGGGGAGTGACAGACCGTCACCCCTGAGGTGCGGTCAAGCGCCGAACGATACGTCCGGAGATGAGTCGTCCATGACCGTCACTGTGTCCGCCACCCTTGCCGTCAACGAAGCCCTCGCCGAGAAGCGACTCCAGGGAGTGCGCGTGCTGCCGCTCGGCTTCGGCGAGGCCGGGCTCCCGGTCCACCCGGTCATGCGCGACCAGCTCTCCGCCGGCAACGGCGCCAACGCCTACGGTCCCGTCGCCGGATCCGCGGCCCTGCGCGGGGCCGCCGCCGGCTACTGGGAACGCCGCGGGCTTCCCACCGACCCCGGCATGGTCATCGCCGGTCCCGGCAGCAAACCGCTCCTGTACAGCCTCCTGCTGGAGATCGGCGGCGACACCGCGATCGCCGCGCCCAGCTGGGTCAGCTACGCCGCGCAGAGCCGCCTGCTCGGCCAGCGGCCGATCCTGGTTCCCACGGCCACGGGCCAGGGCGGGGTGCCCCAGCCCGACCTGCTGCACGCCGCGGTCACCGCGGCCCGCGAGCAGGGCCGGACGGTCAACGCCGTCATCGTCACCCTGCCCGACAACCCCACCGGCACGGTGGCCGACGCCGAGACCGTCCGCAGGCTCGCCGAGGTGGCGCGGGAGCTCGACCTCCTCGTCATCTCCGACGAGATCTACCGCGACCTGGTCCACCCGGCGGGCCCGGGGGAGGACCCCGTCGAGATCCACAGTCCCGCCGAGTACGCGCCCGAGCGCACCGTCATCTCCACCGGCCTGAGCAAGAACCTCGCCCTGGGCGGCTGGCGCATCGGCGTCCTGCGCCTGCCCGACTCCGAGACCGGCCACCGGCTGCGCGGCGGTCTGCTCGGCGTGGCCAGCGAGATCTGGTCCAGCCCCGCGGCCCCCGTCCAGGAGGCCGCCGCACACGCCTTCACCGAGCCCGCCGAACTCCTCGACCACATCGACCGGAGCCGCCGCCTGCACGGCATCGTCGCCCGCGCGGTCACCGAGGCGTTCGTGCGCGCCGGGGCGACCGTCGCCACCCCGCGTGCGGCGTTCTACCTCTACCCCGACTTCGAGCCGTTCCGCGAAAGACTGGCCTCCCTGCACGGCGTGACCACCGGTCCCGAGCTGACCGGGCTGCTCCTCGACCGCTTCGGCATGGGCGTTCTGCCCGCCGTCGAGTTCGGAGAGGGGACCGACGCCCTGCGCATGCGGGTCGCCACCAGCCTCCTCTACGGGGAGTCCGAGGAGCGGCGCTACGCCGCGCTCGCCGCCACTGACCCGCTGGCCCTGCCCTGGGTCCGCGCCCACCTGGACCGTCTCGACGAGGTGCTCGGCGCGCTGCTCGACGCAGCTCCCAGCACCGTCATCACCCGGACCCAGACCGCCGCCCAGGCCGCCGTCTAGGGCGTGTTCCGTGGATGCTTTCGGTTGATTCGGCGCTTGCGCCGATCGCCGCGAGCGGCCTCCAGACAATCTCTCGCAAGACGAGTAGCGCAGGTCAGCCCGGGTCTGGCTGTCCAAGCGTGGTCGGCGCAGCGAGAGGCAGCCTGGCGGTTGCGAGCCCGGAATGATCCGCGGAACACGGCCTAGGCTCTCCCGGCGCCCGCCCCGTCAAAGGGGGCGGGGCGGGCGCGCACTCTTCCGGCCTCCCCCGGCCGCTCCTTCCGGGGGAGGCCGGAACCATGTCCGGCGTCGACCCGGCCCAGCTCACGGCTGGGGGCGATCACCGCGCGGTAGTGGCCGAGCAGCTGCTCGCCGACCGCCTCCCAGCTGCGGTGTTCCACCGAGGCGCGGGCCCGCCCGGCCATTTTCTCCCGCACCCCGGCGTTGTGGGCCAGCCGCCCGACCGCCACCCGCAGTTCACGGACCGAGTCGGGCGCGAACAGGAGCCCGTTGTGCTCGGGGACGACCAGGTCCAGCGGCCCGCCGGCGGCGGGGGCGACCACCGGCACCCCCGAGGCCAGCGCTTCCTGCACGGACTGGCAGAACGTCTCGTCGGCGCCCGTGTGGACGAACACGTCCATCGACGCGTACAGCCGGGACAGGTCCGCGCCGGTGCGCTGGCCGGTGAAGACCGCGTCGGGCAGGAGGCGACGCAGGCGGGCGCGCTCGGGGCCGTCCCCCACCACGACCAGCCTGATACCGCGCAGGCGGGCCACGTGCGCGAGCAGGTCCACCCGTTTGTCGCGGGCCAGCCGCCCCACGTAGCCCACGACGGCCTCACCGTTCGGCGCCAGCCTGCGGCGCAGGTCGGCGTCGCGGTGGCCGGGGGAGAAACGGCGGGAGTCGACGCCCCGGCGCCACAGGTGCAGCCGGGGGAACCCGCGTGCGGACAGCGCCTCCATGGTGGCCGAGGACGGCACGAGCGTGCGGTCGACGGCGGAGTGCGTACGCCGCAGCAGGGCCCAGATCCCGTCCCCGCCCGGCAGCCCGTAGCGCCCCGCGAAACCGGGGAGGTCGGTCTGGAACACCGCCACCGTCGGGAGCGCCCAGCGACGCGCGGTCTCCACCGCCGCCGATCCGAGCAGGGCGGGTGAGGCCAGGTGAAGGACGTCGGGGGCGAAGGCGCGGATCGCCGCGGTCATCGTGCGCCGGGCGGGAAGGCCCACGGGGAAGTCCCGGTAGAACGGCAGGGGCAGTGAGGGCATGCGGACCACGGGAAAGCCCGCGTAGGAGGACGGGCCGGGCCCGGGGGCCAGGACGAGGGCCTGGTGCCCGCGCGAGGCGAGCAGGTCGGCGACCCGGCACACGGAGGTGGTCACTCCGTTGACCTGCGGAAGGAAGGACTCTGTCACGATCGCCACGCGAAGCGGCCGAGAGGGCTCGGTCGGGGACATGCGGGGGCTCCCAACGCCGGGGGAAGGCTGGTCCCGAGCCTAGGAGAGCCGGATGAACCACGGTCCGGAGCCGGGGGAACCGCTCCCGACGCGCAGGCGTGGGTTCGTCGAGCGGACGGTGACCCGCCCGTGCGCGCCCGTGGCCGCCCGGTGACCCCCAGGTGGCTATGATCACCTGACGTGACCGACATCCCTCTCCAAGGAGTCACCCGGTGACCCTCGTCGAATGGGCGGAAGCCGTCCGCCGTGAACTCGAACTGGCCGACACCGACCCGCTGGGCAAGGAGGACGTCGACCGCGTCCTCGACCTGGCCAGGGACGCCGCCCACTCCGTGGCCCGCCCCGCGGCCCCGCTCACGACCTACCTGCTCGGCATCGCGGTGGGCCGGGGCGCGGACCCGGACCGGGCCGCCGCGGCACTCAGCAGGCTCGCCCTCGACCAGAAGGACGAATCCTGACCCCGGCCCGCCCGTGCCCCCGGGAACCGGAGGCCGTCGGAGGGCGGTAGCCCCCGGCCTCCGGTGAGGACGCGCGCCCCAGGACACGGGTTCTTCGCATGTTGTCGCGATTACCCGACGCGGCCGATCGGTGTCCACTAGCGTCGGCACGACCCCCCGGGCCGCCGGACCTCGTGGAACGATGCCGGTGGTCCCGGGCCGACGCGCACCGAGACGGAGACCCCGGTGGACCTGTTCCTCGACATGGCCGAAGTACTGAGCGGTGTCGTCTGGGGTCCGCTCGTGCTCCTCCCCCTGCTCCTCGTCACCGGGAGCTACCTGACGGTCCGGCTCCGGTTGCTCCAGTTCACCCGGCTCGCCCACGCCCTGTGGTTCGCCCTCGTCCGGAGGGAGGAGACCGGCCAGGACGTCAGGGGCGACATCTCGCACTTCCAGGCCCTGAGCACGGCCCTCGCCGCGACGACGGGGGTCGGCAACATCGCCGGCGTGGGCCTGGCCATCGGCATCGGCGGCCCGGGGGCCCTCTTCTGGATGTGGGTCACCGGCGTCCTCGGCATGGCCACCAAGTACAGCGAGGCCCTGCTCGGCGTGAAGTACCGGGTCACCGACGAGAGGGGGGAGCAGGCCGGCGGCCCGATGTACTACCTGCGCAGGGGCCTCCCCGGAGGGCTCGGCCGCCTGCTCGGCTGGGGGTTCGCGGTCTTCGGTGCGATCGCCGCCTTCGGCATCGGCAACGGCACCCAGGCCAACGCGGTGGCCGACGCGGTCAACAACGTCTGCGGAGTGGACCAGCGGACCACCGGACTCGTCCTGATGCTGCTGGCCGCCGTGGTCGTGCTCGGCGGCATCAAGGGGATCGGCAGGGTCGCCTCCGCCGTCGTGCCGTTCATGATCACCGGCTTCGTCCTCATCAACCTGCTCGTCCTGGCGGTACACCACGACCGGATCGGTCCCGCCTTCGCCCTGGTCATCGGCGACGCCTTCACCGGCACCTCGGCGGTGGGCGGCTTCGCCGGCGCCACCCTGATGTGCGTCATCCGCCAGGGCGTCTCCCGCGGCGTCTTCTCGAACGAGGCCGGCCTGGGCACCGGAGCCATCGCCGCGGCCGCGGCCAGGACCGGCCAGCCGGTCCGCCAGGCACTCGTCGCGATGACGCAGACCCTTATCGACACCCTGATCATGCTCACCCTCACCGCGATGGTGATCATCACGACCGGGGTGTGGCAGGGCGCCGAGGCCGAGGGGGCGGAGGGGGGCAACAGGGGGGTCCTGCTCACCACCGCGGCGATGGAGGTCGGACTCGGCCGGATCAGCCCCGAACTGGCGGCCCTGGGGCCGGTCTTCGTCGCCTGCGCGATAGCGGTCTTCGCGTACACGACCATCCTCGGCTGGGCGTACTACGGCGAACGGTGCGTGGTGTACCTGGCGGGGCGCGTGTTCGTGCTGCCCTACCGGGTGCTGTTCATCGCGTTCATCTTCGTCGGCGCCACCGCGCAGATCGACGCGGTGTGGCTGTTCAGCGACATCGCCAACGGGCTCATGGCGCTGCCCAACCTGATCGGGCTGCTCCTGCTGTCGCCGGTCGTGGTCGCCGAGACCAGGAGGTTCTTCGCCGACCCCGACTGGCGGAACCCGGACGCGGTCATGGAGCCCGTACGCTGACGGCGCCTACTTCCACCAGGCGTGGAAATGGTGCACGGGCCCCTGCCCGCCTCCGGCGTCGATCCCGTCCGCGTGCCGGAGCGCCTCGGTCAGGTAGGCCTTGGCGTCGCCGACGGCGGAGGCCGCGTCCGGGCGCTGCGGCAGCAGGGCCGCGATCGAGGAGGACAGAGTGCACCCGGTGCCGTGCGTGTTGCGGGTGGGGACCCTCCGCGCACGGAACTCGACCGGGTCGGCGTCCCGTGAGACGAGGATGTCGACGCTCTCCCCGCCCGGCAGGTGCCCGCCCTTGATCAGGACCCTGCGCGGACCGAACTCCAGCAGGCGGCGTGCCTGGTCGCGCATTGTCGCGAGATCGGTGGCCTCGGGCTCGTCCAGCAGGTCTGCGGCCTCGGGGAGGTTCGGGGTGAGCAGGTCCGCACGCGGCAGCAGCCGGGTGCGCAGGGCCTCGACGGCGGAGGACTCCAGCAGCCGGTCGCCGCTCTTGGCGACCATCACCGGGTCCACGACCACGTGGGGCAGTTCGTGGCGCCCGATCGCCTCGGCGACGGCCACGGTGACCTCGGCGGTGCCGAGCATGCCGACCTTGACCGCGTGCACCGTGGCGTCCGAGAAGAGGGTGTCCATCTGGCGGGTGACGAACTCGGCGGGGATCGGGTGGACCCCGGCGACGCCGCGCGTGGACTGCGCGGTCAGGGCCGTGACCACGGTCATGCCGAAGGTGCCGTGGGCCGAGAAGGCCTTGAGGTCCGCCTGGATCCCGGCGCCCCCGCTGGGGTCGCTGCCGGCGACGGAGACGATGTTGTACGCGCTCATGGGCGTTCCTTCGCTAGTACGAACTAGGGCAGGTTCGACGGGTGTGCTCTCAGCCGGTGGCCTGGGCCACCGGCACCCCGCGCCGTCGGGGCCGCCGTGTGGGCGGCCCCGCTCAGTGTGTGGTCGGGCCCGTGCGGCCGACGTTGGTGGGGGGCGTACGGGCCCGAGGGGGCCCGTACGCCCGCCTGCGCGGCTCAGGCGGTGGGGGCGTTGTCCGCGGGCCGGGCCCTGAGCAGCTTGCGTACGCGGACGACGACGAACCACAGGAACAGCAGGGCGATGACGGCGAGCACGATGTTGCTGATCAGGCCGCTCCACTGCACCAGGATCGGTTTGATGGCCGGACCGAAGGCGTAGCCGAGTCCGATCCAGATCGAGTTCCAGACGGCGGAGCCGATCACGGTGTACACGGAGAACTTGAGGATGGGCATCCGCTCGATACCGGCGGGGACCGAGATGAAGCTGCGCACCAGCGGCACGCACCGGCCCAGCAGGACCGCGAGGCCGCCGAAGCGGGCGAAGAAGCGCTCGGCCTTGTAGAAGTCCTCGACCTCCAGCAAGGGGGTCTTCTCCACCAGCCACTTGGTGCGGTCCCGGCCCAGCAGGGCCCCGATCGCGTAGAAGCCCCAGGCGCCGACCAGACAGCCGACCGTGGCCCACACGATGGCCAGCCACACGTTCATGTGCCCGTCGTAGGCGAGGAACCCCGCGCCTGGCAGGACCGCCTCACTCGGCATCGGGGGGAAGAAGGTCTCGATGAACAGGGCCACACCGACACCGGGCTCGCCCAGGGTCGTCATCAGGCTCAGGACCCAGCCGATGAACCCCTCGTACTCGTGGACGACCTCGCCCTCCATCGCCGGGTTCGACGCCGTCCACAGATTCGCTGGCATGAGCAGTGGATTCCGTTCTTGCCGGTCAGACGCCGGTCGAGACGCGGAGGGCCTCGGCCTGCGTGCGCTTGCGGCGCTCCCAGACGATGGCCGCGGTCACGATCGCAAAGCCGACGACCATGAAGGCGACGGTCACGGGGACGTCGGTGGGGGTGAGGAACTCACGGGACTCGGTCTGCCAGGGCCACAGCGCGCGCAGGGATCCGGCCATGAGGCCGGTGAGTACGACGAGGGTCATGTGGTGGAAGTTCTCCAGGAGGAACTGGAGCAACTTCACGAACAGGGACAGGCCGGTGAGCATGCCCAGGGCGAAGATGCCCAGGTAGGCGATGTCGAAGTCGCCGACGGCGTTGATCGTCGGCTCGTACAGGCCCAGTGTGAGCAGGATGAACGAGCCGGACAGGCCGGGCAGCACCAGGGCGCAGACGGCCACGGCGGCTGCGAGGAAGACGACCACCGGGTGCGTGGGCAGGTTGGCGCCGGGCAGTCCCGTGAGCAGGAACGCGGCTGTGGCGAACACCAGTGCCACGACGTAGTGCCCTGCCTTCCAGGGCCTGCCGGCCCCGGCGTAGGGGATCCACAGGCAGGCCAGGACCAGGCCGAAGAACAGGGCGTAGGCGTACTGGGTGTAGGCGTCGACCAACGGCGCGAGCAGGAGGGCGGCCAGGACCAGGAAGATCACCATGCCGACCAGAGCGGGGACCAGGACGCTCCAGTCCACCTGGCGGAACTGCTCCTGTGCGCGCTCCTTGCCGCGCCCGCGCGGGACGTCTGTCACGTACCTCTTGATTCCGCTGACCATGTGGCCCGCGCCGCCGATGAGCTTGTCATAGAGGCCGACGATGAGGGCGACGGTGCCGCCGCTGATGCCGGGAAGCGCTTCAGAGGCGCCCACGGCGCCGCCGCGCACCGCGTTGAAGAGGTAGGAGCCTACGGAATTGGCCATCTGAGTAGTTGGGCGCGGCCCGGGAAGCCCGGGAGGGGGCGCGCCATCCTCCGTCCTAAGGGTGTCACCGCGCACACGAACGTGCGCTGGGTGGGGGATGAGGCGAGAAAGGGGACCGTCCGAATCGGCCGGAGACTGCGGCCGACGGGATCTAAGGTACAAGGGGCGGGGGCCGCTCTGGGCGGGCACCGCAGACAGCGGGGGTCGTCCGCACCCCGCCGAGAGCCGCCGCGGAGGGGTTGTCAGAACCCCCACGTGGACTTTGTCCTTGAATGTCGTTCTTTTTGGCCCTGTGGTGGATCAAGCGGATGGCATCCGAAAACCGTACTTTTTTAGGGGCGGGGTGCGGTCCTCCGCCAGAGGCGGTCACCACCCCCGCCCGCGCGCCGGGACAACGCCGCAGATGGCGGCCGTCAGTACCGCAGCGGGCCGGGGGACACGGTCCCCGCGGTCCCACGCGAGGCCGAACCGTCCCGGGCGACCGACGCCGCCCACCGGTAGTCCTGCTTGCCGACGGCCGTGCGCCGCACCCGGTCCACGAAGTGGACGGTCCTCGGGACCTTGAACCCCGCCAGCCGCACACGGCAGTGTTCCAACAGCGACGCCTGCTCCAGACGGGCGCCGGCGGCGAGGGAGACCAGCGCGGTCACCCGCTGGCCGAGCCGTTCGTCGGAGGCGGGCACCACGATCGCGTCCTCCACCGAGGGGTGCGCCTTCAGGGCGGCCTCCACCTCCTCCGGGTACACCTTCTCCCCGGCGGTGTTGATGACGGCGCTCCCGCGTCCCAACAGGACGATCGACCCGTCCTCGGCCCGGGTCCCGAAGTCGCCCGACAGGGCCCACCTGCGCCCGTCGGCGTCGGTGGGGAAGGTGCGGGCCGTGGTGATCGGGTCGTTGTAGTAGCCCAGCGGGATCCGTCCGGTGCGCGCGATCCGGCCGACCTCCGACGAGCCCGGCGACAGGGGGCGCAGGGCCTGGTCCAGCACCGCGATGCTGCCGCCCATCGTGAAGCTGCGGCCGTCGACGGCCCCGGCCAAGGTCTCGGCCCCCTCCGACGGCGAGCCCTCGGCCGCCGTCGCCGAACCGCACACGCCCGTCTCCGATCCGCCATAGGAGTCGGCCAGGGCGACATCCTCGCGCCAGGCGCGCCACAGGCCGCGCACCTGCGGGGTGAGCGGCGTGCCGCCGGAGCGGACCGCGGTCAGCCCCGGGCACAGGCCGGGCTCGGTGAGCAGGTGCCGGGCCAGCGGGCGGGCCATGGCGTCCCCCACCAGCTGGACCGTGTGCACGCCCTCGCGGTGCGCCACCTCCAGCACCCGGTCCGGGCGGAAGCTGCGGTCGGTGGAGAGCACGACCTGCTTGCCGCACAGCAGCATGCTCAGGGCGTTCCACTGCCCGGCGGCGTGCATCAGCGGCCCCAGGACCAGCATGCGCTGCGGAAAACAGCGGGCGGCGCGTTGGGCGACGTCGTCCAGGGTCCGGGCGCGGGGCGCTCCCGGCGAACGCCGTTCCAGAGCGGCGCGGAAGATGTCGGCCTGCCGCCACAGCACGCCCTTGGGATAGCCGGTGGTGCCCCCCGTGTAGAGCAGGTAGTGGTCCTCGCCGCTGGTCGGCGGAAGGGCCGCGTCCTGCGGAGCGGAGGCCAGGGCCTCCTCGTAGTCGACCCCCTCGGTGCCGCGCGCGGAGCCGTCGGAGACGAGCAGCACGTGGCGCAGCCGGGGCAGGTCGGGTCGCACGGCGGAGACCGTCGAGGCCAGGGAGTCCTCCGCGATCAGCGCGACCGCGTGGGAGTCGGCCAGGACGTGCCGCAGCTCACCCGCGACGTAGCGGTAGTTGACGTTGACGGGGACCGCGCCGGCGCGCAGCACCCCGAGGAAGGACTCCACCCACTCGGCGCGGTTGTAGGCCAAGATCGCGACGTGTTCGCCGGGGGCCACGCCCGCGCCGACGAGGTGGCGGGCGAGGCGCACGGAGCGCTCGTGCAGAGTCCGGTACGTGAGGCGCCGGGGCCCCGCGACCAGGGCGGTCCGGTCGGGAACCGCGTCGGTCACCGCGGCGAGCAGCGCGGCGAGGGAGAAGGGTGCGTCCGCGGACGTTGGGGACACGGCGGTGGGCACTTCCGGCCTCCCTGACGTGGGTCGACGGGCCGTCCACGGCGGAGGGGCTCGCGGCGGCACTGTGGCTTGTTGGTGCGACGGTACCCCGCAGAGGGCGGCCCGATCGCCGTCAGGGCTGTGGAGCGCGTCACCCAGGGTGTTATCGCAGGTCACGGTGGATGCAAGGGGCCCGCTCAGGGGGCCTGGAGGGTGTCGTCGCGCGCGGGTTTCGGGCCAGGGGGGCGATCTGTGATACGCCTCACCCCTTGTGGGCTCACGGGATCATCTGCTCAACTCTTGGGGATCGCCCGCCGGACGGCTCTACAGGGCCATCCGGTGGGTATCTACTGTCTGACATCGGTCAATGGTGATCGGAGCGGCTAGATGGACACCACCCAGAATCTGGGCCAGCAGGACCCTGCCGGAGACCCCGGCGGACGAGGACTCTCCAGCGCCGACCACATCGCGCTGGCACAGGCGCGATCCGCGCACAACTACGCACCCCTTCCCGTCGTGATCGCCGAGGGCCGTGGCGCCTGGGTGACGGACGTGGAGGGAAAGAAGTACCTGGACTGCCTGGCCGGATACTCGGCCATGAACTTCGGCCACCACAACCCCGACCTGCTGGCGGCGGCGCACCAGCAGCTGGACCGGGTCACGCTCACGAGCCGCGCCTTCCACAACGACCGGTTCGGCCCCTGGGTCAGCTCCCTCGCGGACATGGTCGGCAAGGAGAAGGTCCTGCCGATGAACACCGGCGCCGAGGCGGTGGAGACCGGTATCAAGGTGGCCCGCAAGTGGGGCTACGAGGTCAAGGGAATCCCGGAGAACCAGGCCACCATCGTCGTGGCGGGAGCCAACTTCCACGGGCGCACCACCACGGTCATCTCCTTCTCCTCGGACCCCGAGGCCAGAACCGGCTTCGGCCCGTACACCCCGGGGTTCCGGTCGGTGCCCTACGGTGACGCCAGGGCGATCGAGGAGGCCGTCGACCACACCACGGCGGCGGTCCTCATCGAACCGGTCCAGGGCGAGGCGGGTGTGATCGTGCCTCCCCCGGACTACCTGCCCAGGGTGAGGGAGATCTGCGACGCCAACAGGGTGCTGTTCATCGCGGACGAGGTGCAGTCCGGGCTGGGCCGCACCGGCACCATCCGCGCCTGCGAGCACAGCGGGGTGGTCCCCGACGCCTACCTGTTCGGCAAGGCACTGGGCGGCGGCATCCTGCCCGTGTCGGCGATGGTCGCCGACGAGAACGTGCTCGGCGTGATCCAGCCGGGCCAGCACGGCAGCACGTTCGGCGGCAACCCGCTGGCCGGAGCGGTGGGGTCGACGGTGGTCCGGATGCTCACCGAGGGGCCCTACCTGGAGAACACGCGCCGCCTCGGCGAGGTGCTCAGGCGCCGCCTGAAGGAGTTCGTCGGCAACGGGGTGGTGTCCACACGCAGCATCGGGCTGTGGGCGGGCATCGACGTCGACCCCGGGCTCGCCTCGGGCAAGGAGCTGTGCAGGCGTCTCGCGGAGCACGGCGTCCTGGTCAAGGACACCCACGGCTCCACGGTGCGGATGTCACCGCCCCTCGTGATCAGCGAGGAGGACCTCAACTGGGGCCTGGACCGGTTCGGCGAGGTCCTGGAGGAGCTCAGGGCGCAGCAGTAGACGACCACGTGAGAAGGGTGCCCCGCCGGGCCGGCGACCGGTGGGACACCCGGCTCCGCGACGGAGGCCGCCCGCCACCGGTTCCACACCGCGGTCGCCGGACCCCGACCCGCGCACCCCGCCCGCGAGGTGTCAGGGGGCGTCGGCCTCGTTGGCCGGGGACCCCGGGGTCTCCGGGACACCGACGGGGTCCAACGGTCCTCCCAGCTCCGACATCAGCTGGTCCGGATCGACGTCGTCGAGGGTCTCCCGGGACGTGTACAGCGTGCGTTCCGGCCCTTGCAGGATCTGGAGCCGCACGCGTTCGGCGATGGACATCTGGCCCATGGCCGTGGGGTGGAAGCTGGCCCGGTCCACGCGCAGCCCCTCGCCCAACTGGCCGAGCACGATGCCGTTCAACCAGGACTCCTCCGCGCTCACCTCGTACCCGTTGAGGGCGCTGAAGGTGTTCACGTACTCGACGCTGCCGGTCCCGCGACCGCCGTACACGTCCCCGTCCACCGCGTACACCCCGTCGCGGATGCGCTCGTTGAAACGCTGGGCGACCGAGTTCAACCAGACCTGGTCGCTCACGGTCAGTGTGTAGTACATGCCCGAGGGCTCCTCGGGGAACAACCGCGGATAGCCCAGCACGAGCACGCGGGCGTCGGGCGCGCGGTCGCGGATCTCGCCGAGCACCTCGGCCAGGGTCTCCTCGAACGCGTCCATCCGGCTCTCCAGCTCCTCCTCCTGCCCGACGCAGACACTGCTCTCCAGCAGCGGCATCCGCACGATGCAGGTGCGCAGCACCGGGGTGAACCCCAGGTCGTTGCCGCCGATCCCGATGGTCACCAGCGACGTGTTCTCGGTGACGCGCTCGATCTGCGACTCGGGGGCGCCGACCTCGCTGAGCATGTCCTTGCCCTTGTGGCTGCTGCACGCGTAGAAGGCCAGGGAACCCGAGAAGTCGAACTCCTCACCGATGATGTGGGGGTAGGC
Source organism: Nocardiopsis sp. NPDC058631 (assembly GCF_042716955.1). Classification (NCBI taxonomy): domain Bacteria; kingdom Bacillati; phylum Actinomycetota; class Actinomycetes; order Streptosporangiales; family Nocardiopsidaceae; genus Nocardiopsis; species Nocardiopsis sp. NPDC058631. Next base: position 81,201 of record NZ_JBHXQY010000010.1, read on the forward strand.
GTTCTCCGACCGCCAGCAGCCGCCCGGCTCGGCGGTCTCCGGGTCGTAGTCGCCCGCGCCGTCGCCCGACGAGTAGGAGTCGCCCAGGGCCACGTAGTTGCCCCAGAGGGCCGCCTCCTCCGGCTCCATACGGACCCGCCAGTCGGACTCCTCGTCCTCGGCGATCGGGGGGAGCTCCTCACCGGGGCACACGCCGCGGGTGACGTCGCACCACAGACCCATGAGCCCTTCGCGGGTGGCGGGCACGGTCAGGGTGACGACCAGGGTGATGACGAGGAGGAGGGAGACCGCGATGGCGGCACGGGCTCCGCGCCGCCGCTTCCGCGGCCTGCCGGGAGCCTCGCCGCCGGTGTCCGGCGAAGCGTCACCGGGACCGTCGGGGTGGTCGGGAGGGGATCCGTCCACAACGGTTCCGGGTTCGTCGTCGGGGCCGCCGGCCCCGGCGGCTCCGGAGGATTCGTCGGACACGGGTTCCGGCGCCCCCGGGTCCTCACCACGTGCTGACACGGCCGATACCGCCTCTCACCTACCGGACGGCTCCTGATTCCTCCGCAAGACTACCGGGGGCGGGTCGCTCCGACGACGGAGAGAACGCGGTCGACATCTGCGGCCCCGAGGGTCGCTCGGGCGGTCAGCCGCAGCCGGGACCCGCCGTCCGGGACCGACGGCGGGCGGAAGCACCCCACCCGCACGCCCTCCGCGAGGCACGCGGCGCGCCATTCCAGGGCCGCCTCGGGCGAGGGCGCCCGCACCGACACCACGGCGGCGTCGGGGCGGCTCGCGTCGAGGCCGCGTTCGCGCAGCCCCTCGGACAGCCGGCGGGCGCGGTCGCGGACCGCGTCGGCCCGTTCGGGCTCCGCGCCCAGCACGCGCAGGGCCGCGAGCGCCGCTCCCGCCGCCGCCGGGGCGAGGCCGGTGTCGAAGACGAACGTGCGCGCGGTCTCGACCAGGTGCCGGATCACCCGGCGGGGCCCGAGGACCGCGCCGCCCTGCGCACCGAGCGACTTGGACAGGGTCACCGACACCGCGACGTCGTCCGCGCCGCGCAGCCCGGCGGCGGTGAGCGTGCCCCGCCCGCCCGGCCCCACCACGCCCAACCCGTGGGCGTCGTCCAGCAGGAGGGCGGCGCCGTGCCGCCGCGCCACGAGGGCGAGCGCGGCCGCGTCGGTGAGGTCGCCGTCCACCGAGAACACGGTGTCGCTCAGCACCAGGGCCCGGCCCCGCGCCGGGACGAGCGCCTCCGCCGCCCTGGCGGGGTCGGCGTGGTCGAAGAGTGCCACGCGCGCCCCGGAGGCCTTCGCCAACCGCGTCGCGTCGATGAGGGAGGCGTGGTTGTACCTGTCGCACACCACCAGGGGTGCGTCGTCGCGGTCGGCGGCACCCAGAGCGGTGACCATCGCCAGGTTCGCCGTGTAGCCGGAGGAGAACACGAGGGCGGACTCCGTGCCGTAGAAGGCGGCGAGCTCGCGCTCCAGCTCCTGGTGGAGGTCGGTGTCGCCGGTCACCAGACGTGATCCTCCGGCGCCCGCGCCCCAGGTGCGGGCCGCGTCGGCCGCCGCGCCCACCACGTCCGGGTGGCGGAGCAGCCCCAGGTAGTCGTTGCCGGCCAGGTCCAGGAGGTCGTCGTCCACGGATCTGGGCACGGTGCGCCGGGCCAGTCCGGCGTCCGCGCGGCGCCGGGCCGCGCCGTCCAGCCACGCGAAGGGGTGCGGGTCGGCGCGGGCGGTGGTGACCGGCGGGGGGAGGCACGTGGCCCGCAGGGTCCACGGGCGGCGGGGCGGTGCGGTGGCGGTGCGGCTTTCCATGCGCACGGGCTCCTCGGTGCGGTGGTCGGTGTCGGGCACACTCCGATGGGGACGGGGCGGAGGGGGCGGGCGTCACGCGCACGGGGCCGTCGTCCCGGGGCGGCGTCGCGGGGCGGCGTCGCGGGGCCGCCGTTGCGGCGGGCCGCGTCCGGCACACCCGTCCGGCGGCGGGTCTTCCCGGACCGGGCCGGCCCAGCGGCGGCCAATCCCGCTGGGCCGGCCCGGTCCCGGGTGCCAGGGAGGCAGCTACGACTCTGCCGGGAGGCGGGGCCGCCCGTCACCGGTGGAAGCCCACAAAGTTCCGCGCGGATTCCTGGTGGGACGGTACGGGGGCGCCCGTGCGCACCGGGTGAACAATGGAACACCATGACGCGCACAGACACAGGGGCGGTCCGCCCGAGGCCCGGGCCCGAGCGGGTCCGGGACACCGACACCGCTCACCTGTGGCACCCCTACTCGACGGTCCCCGCGGCCGAACCGCCGTACGTGGTCACCGGGGCGGAGGGGCCCCGGCTGACCCTGTGGTCGGACGGGGAGTCCCACCGCGTGGTCGACGGGATGGCGTCCTGGTGGTCGGCGATCCACGGGTACCGGCACCCCGTGCTCGACGCGGCGGTGCGGGAGCAGGTGGACTCGTTCAGCCACGTCATGTTCGGGGGGCTCACGCACGGTCCGGCGGCCGAGCTGGCGGAGGCGCTGGTGGAGATCACGCCGGAGCCGCTGGAGCACGTCTTCCTCGCCGACTCCGGGTCGGTGTCGGTGGAGGTCGCCATGAAGATGTGCCTCCAGTACCACCGCTCCACGGGGCGCCCGGAGCGGCGGCGCTTCCTCACCTGGAGGGGCGGGTACCACGGGGACACGTTCCACGCGATGAGCGTCTGCGACCCCGACGGGGGCATGCACGCCCTGTGGGGCGGTGTCCTGCCCACCCAGGTGTACGCGCCCGCGCCCCCGGGAGGGTTCGAGGCCCCTCCCGACCCCGACTACGTGGCGGGGTTCGAGCGCCTGGCCGCCGAGCACGCCGGCGAACTGGCGGCGATCATCGTGGAGCCCGTGGTGCAGGGGGCCGGGGGGATGCGCTTCCACCATCCCGGCTACCTGCGGGAGTTGCGCAGGATCGCGGACGGGCACGGGCTGCTGCTGGTGTTCGACGAGATCGCGACGGGTTTCGGACGCACGGGGGAGCTGTTCGCCGCCGACCACGCCGGGGTGGCCCCCGACGTGATGTGCCTGGGCAAGGCGCTGACGGGCGGGTACCTGACGCTCGCCGCCACCCTGTGCACCGGTCGTGTGGCCCGGGGGATCGCGGAGGGGGAGGTGCCGGTCCTCGCCCACGGGCCCACGTTCATGGGCAACCCGCTGGCCTGCGCCACGGCCGTGGCATCGGTGGACCTGCTGACCGGTGGCGACTGGAAGGGCGACGTGGCGCGGATCGGGGCCGGCCTGCGCGCGGGCCTCGCCCCGCTCGGGGGGATACCGGGGGTACGGGAGGTGCGGGTCCTCGGGGCGATCGGGGTGGTGGAGCTGGAGGCCCCCGTGCGGATGCGCGAGGCCACACGGGCGGCGGTGGAGGCGGGGGTGTGGCTGCGGCCCTTCCGCGAGCACGTGTACGCCATGCCCCCCTACACCTGCACGGCCGAGGACGTGGCCGTGATCGCCGGGGGGATGGTCGCCGCCGTGGAGGCCTCGGTTCGGGCGGGCGGGGACGCCGGACACTGAGCGGGCACGGCCCCGGAGACACTGGTCACAGACCGGTCGGGGAGGGGGCGTGCTTGGAGCCCTCCTCATTGGGAAGGCTGCTCGTTCAGGAGTAACGGGGACGAGGAGACGAGAGGACGGGTGAGGGGCCGCGTGGGCGACGACGGGGAAAGAGTGTGGTGGCCGTGACCGTTCTGATGGTGACCGGGACCGGTACCGAGGTCGGCAAGACCGTGGTCACGGCGGCCGTGGCCGCTCTGGCGCGGGCCGCGGGGCGACGGGTGGCCGTGGTCAAACCCGCCCAGACGGGTGTGGGGCCGGCCGAACGGGGTGATGTGGACGTCGTCGCCGGGCTCGTTCCCGGGGTGACCACGGTCGAGCTGGCCCGGTACCCGGACCCGCTCGCGCCCGCCACGGCCGCAGCCCGCTGCGGGACTCCCGCCGTGCGGGCCGAACACGTGGCCGACGCGGTGTGGGGCCTGGTCGGTGAGCACGACCTGGTGCTGGTGGAGGGCGCCGGCGGGCTCCTGGTACGGCTGAACTCCGAGGGCGAGACCCTGGCCGACGCCGCGGTGCTGCTGTCCGCGCCCGTCCTGGTGGTGGCCCGGCCGGACCTGGGGACGTTGAACGCGACCGCGCTGACCGGCGAGGCGCTGCGTACCCGGGGGCTGCACCCGGTGGGCGTCGTGGTGGGGTCCTGGCCGGACCAGCCGGACCTGGCGATGCGCTGCAACGTCACCGACCTGCCGGACATGGGGGCGGGGCCGTTGGCGGGGGTGGTGCCGGAGGGCACCGGGAGCCTGGAGCCGGACGGGTTCGCCGGCGTGGCGCGCCGTTCCCTGGCTCCCGCGCTGGGCGGGACCTGGGCGGCCGACGCCGCGCGCTGACCCCGCCCCCGCGGATGCTCCCGTACGAGGACCCGGCGACGGGGGACACGATCCGTACCCCGCACGCGCGACCCCCGCGCACGGCCGACGGGCACCGTGACCGGAGCCGGCGCTCAGACGGGGGCGGGGACGGGGGAGGCGAGCGTGAACGCGCGCCGGCCCGGCCCGTGCTCACGCAGGTGGTCCGTCCGGGAGGCGGCCTCCTGCGCGGTCACGGCGCTGCCCTCGGCCGCCCACCACAGAACACGCTCCACCTCGGGGAAGGCGCCGGCCCGCGCGTGGAAGCCGAGGAGGTCCCGGTGCGCCGACTCCACGAACTCCCGTACGTCCGTCGGTGAGCGCCACAGCACGATGACGTGTATCCGGTCCCCTTCGTCGGCGAAGTGGACCTCGACCGGGGCGCCGGCCTCCTCGGCGGACCGCTCCCGTAACGCGGCTGCGAGCCCGGCGAGGTACCGGTGGTCGCCCCGGATCGTACGCGACTCGACGATGACGGGCCGACGTTCCCGGAGGCCCTGCGGGTAGGGAAGGGAGCGTGTTGCACGCGGGTGGGAGGCGGAGGCGCGGGGGCGCTTCGCGAGGATGTCCATGACGGCTCCGACCGGAAAGTGGACTGCGATTCAAGAGTCCACTTTGGCTCTGGTGGACTCTTCTTTCTGGGTGCCATTATGGAACCCAGGGGGTCGACCCCACAGATCCAATGGAGTGGAAAATGGACTCTTCTCGGCAGCCCGCCGAACTCGCGGCACTCCTCGGCACCTGGTCCCGGGGAGAGGGGCCCCTCTACCGGCGTCTCGCGGACACCCTGCGCGAACTCGTCGGACAGGGCACTCTGACGCCGAACGAGCGCCTTCCCTCGGAGCGGGTCCTCGCCTCCGCACTCCGGGTCAGCCGCACGACCGTGGTCTCCGCCTACGACTCCCTGCGTTCGGAGGGCCTGCTCGACAGCAGGCAGGGCAGCGGCACGCGGATCAGCGGCAGGGTCGCCCCCGTCCGGCCGGACGGCTGGACCCGCAACGGCAGCGGCAACCCCATGTACCGCAACCTCTTCCAGAGCGACGAGGGCCTCATCTCGGCCTCCTGCCTCAACACCCCGGCACTGCCGGGGGTGGAGACGGCCATCCGGCAGGTCGTCGCCGAGGACCTGCCGTCGCTCATGGCCGAGAGCACCTACTACCCGCGCGGGCTGCCCGCACTGCGCCAGGCCATCGCCGACCACTACTGCCGTCTGGACCTGCCGACGACCCCGGACCAGATCGTGGTCACCACCGGCGCGCACCAGGCCGTCAACCTGGTCTCCCAGCTGTACCTGCGCGAGGGGTCGCCCGTGGTGGTCGAGGACCCCAGCTTCGCGGGATGCCTGGACCTGATGGGGGACCGGGGGGCCCGCTTCCTCCCCGTGCCCCTGGACGACCAGGGCATCGACGCGGTCGGCGTGCGCCGGGCCGTGGTCGAGCACGCGCCGCACCTGGTCTACGTCATGCCCTCCTACCACAACCCCACGGGCACCATGATGTCCGCGGCGCGCCGCCGGGAGCTGGGCGAGCTGTCCGCCCGCCACGGGGTGCCGATCCTGGAGGACTCCGCCTACACCGGGCTGCGCTCCCCCGACGAGCCCTCCCCGCTGGCGGCGTTCGCCCCGCGCGGAGCCGAGGTGATCAGCGTCGACTCCCTGTCCAAGGTCTCCTGGGCCGGGCTCCGGGTGGGCTGGCTCCGGGCCCCGGCCGAGATGGCACTGCGGCTCAGCCGCCGCAAGGTCCTCGCCGACCTGGCCGGCCCCCTCCTGGACCAGGCGGTGACGGTGCGCCTCCTGGAGGACTACGGGAACCTCGCACGGGAGCGCTCGGAGCTGATGCGCGAGGCCATCGCCCACATGGAGGGCCTCCTCCGCGCCTCCCTGCCCACCTGGGAGTGGCAGCGTCCCGACGGGGGCGCGGCCCTGTGGGTGCACCTCCCCGGCGTGGACTCGGGCGCCTACGCCCAGGTCGCGCTCTGCCACGACGTGGAGCTGGTCCCCGGCCCCACCATGTCGGCGTCCCCCGACGGACGCCACGCCGAGTACTTCCGGCTGCCCGTGGCCTTCGACGCGACCACCCGGGAGGAGCTGGTCTGGCGGCTCGCGCGCGCCTGGCGCGAGTTCAACCGGCACGGCCCGGTGGCGGAGGACCCCGTCCGGCTGGTCGTCTGACCCTGGACCGGACACATGCGAGGGCGGCACCACCGCGGTGGTGCCGCCCCTCGCGCTGCCCGGCCCGGGCCGGGCAGCCCCGGCACGGTGCTGGTTCTCCGACCGGAGCGCGACCGGTGTCCGGGGAGCCCGGATCCAGCCCGGCTGCTAGCCCAGCTGCACCTTGCGGGCGGCGTCGAAGCGGTCCTGGACGTCGGCCCAGTTGACCACGTTCCAGAACGCCTTGACGTACTCGGCCTTCACGTTCTTGTACTGGAGGTAGAAGGCGTGCTCCCACATGTCCAGCATCAGCAGCGGCTGCGTGCCGATGGCGATGTTCGCCTGCTGGTCGTACAGCTGCTCGATGATCAGCCGCTGGCCCAGGGCGTCCCAGGCCAGGATCGCCCAGCCGGAGCCCTGGAGGGCCGTGGCCGCGGCACCGAAGTGAGCGCGGAAGGCGTCGAACGAACCGAACTGGTCGTCGATGGCCGCGCCCAGCTCGCCCTCGGGCTTGTCGCCGCCCTCGGGGGACAGGTTCTTCCAGAAGACGCTGTGGTTGACGTGGCCGCCGAGGTGGAACGCCAGGTTCTTCTCGTGCAGGTTCACGGTGGCGTAGTCACCGGACTCGCGAACCTCCGCCAGCTTCTCCAGAGCGGTGTTGGCACCGGTGACGTAGGCAGCGTGGTGCTTGTCGTGGTGCAGCTCCATGATCTGGCCGGAGATCCACGGCTCCAGGGCCGCGTAGTCGTAGGGCAGTTCGGGAAGCGTGTATGGCGCAGACATCTCTGACGCACCTTTCCAGGAACGGGTTCGTCGTGTTCACCAGCGATGGGATCGCCTAGGCAGCAAGCTATCAGCCAGGTGGCCGAGCACCGGGTGTCAGGCTCTCTACATCCCGGACGGGGAATAAACCGGGCCCCGCACCCCGGCGCGGCGGCACCGCACCGGGGTCCGCCGGTGCTGCTCGCCGCGGACCCCCTCCCGCTCTTCCCCGCAGGACTCTCCCGCAATCATCACCTTGGTGGCGAAACCGCCCGTCCGGTCCCGTAGTGCTGAGGAGGAGCCCTTTCTCCTAGGGTTCCGGGCATACACCAGGGGAATCGCCACGAGTGTCGGTGGGCCGTTGGCCGCGCGTTGGCCCGCCATTCACCGGAGCGGCGTCGGGACCGGCGATGATTCATCGCCGCATTCGAGGGACCGAACCTGCTCCGCGTCTCTTTCGGTAGAAAACTTCCTATTCTTCGGGGCCGTTCACCACTCATGTCTGTCTCCACGGCAGGGGCTCCCGCGCCCGCCATTTCGAACACGCTCTCCCGTACCCCGTCCGGCACGCGCCGGGGTGGAGGGTTCCGCCCCGAGATCGAGGGCCTGCGGGCCGTCGCTGTGCTCCTCGTGGCCGTCTACCACGTCTGGTTCGGCCGCGTCTCGGGCGGTGTGGACGTCTTCCTCCTCCTCACGGGTTTCCTCATCACCGGGTCGCTGGTCAGGGCGCTGGAACGCGACGGCCGCATCGGGCTCGCCGCCTTCTGGACCAAGCTGGCCCGCCGGCTCACCCCCGCGGCAGCCGTCGTGCTCGCGGCGACCCTCGCCGCCACCTACCTGTGGCTGCCGCGTTCGCGGTGGACCGACGTCATCGCGCAGGTGAGGGCGGCGGCGCTCTACCACGAGAACTGGGCCCTGGCCAACGCCGCGGTCGACTACCTCGCCAGGGAGGCCGCGGCCAGCCCGGTCCAGCACTTCTGGTCACTGTCGATCCAGGGGCAGTTCTACCTGCTCTGGCCCCTCCTGCTGGGATTCACGGCCCTGGTCGCGTCCCGGGCCCGCGTGCGCCCGGGGGTGGCGTTCACCACGGTCGTCGGTCTGGTCTTCGCGGTTTCCCTCGCCTACTCGGTGTGGATCACCGGGGCCGACCAGGCCTGGGCGTACTTCGACACCGGTGCCCGGCTGTGGGAGCCCGCCCTGGGCGGGCTGCTCGCGCTCGTCGTCCACCGGATCGACCTGCCCGAACGCCTGAGAGTGGTCCTGGGATGGGCCGGCCTGGCCGCGCTCGTCTCCTGCGGGATGCTGCTCCAGGTGTCCACGCTCTTCCCCGGCTACGTCGCCCTGTGGCCGACCGGCGCCGCGGTCATGGTCGTCCTGGCGGGTTCCGGGACCCGGTTCGGCGCCGACCGGCTGCTCACCTGGAAGCCGCTCATGGCCCTGGGTGCGCTCTCCTACCCGTTCTACCTGTGGCACTGGCCGGTCCTGGTCTGCTACCTGGCGGTGACCGACCGGTCCCTGGCCGACCCGCTCGGGGGAGCGCTGGTGCTCGCGCTGTCCCTGGTCCTGGCCTGGGTCACCTCCAAGGCCGTCGAGGGCGGCGTCGAACGCCTCACCCGGGCGCCCGGACGGCGCACCCCGGCCTGGTCGCTGGGGGTGGCCGCCGCCCTGGTCGTCCCCGTGATGGCCGCGACGACGCTGTGGTCGGTGCGGATCGAGGAGGAGCAGCGGCACCGGGCGGAGGAGGTCGCGGAACCCGCCTACTACCCGGGCGCGATGATGGCGTCCGACCCCTCCCTGGAACGGGTGCTCCAGGAGATGCCGGTGCGCCCCGACCCCGCCGACGCGAGGCAGGACCTGTCCGCCCACCACGTCCGGGGCTGCCACGTCCCGCTCTCGCAGAGCGAGGTCACGGTGTGCGAGACCGGCCCTTCCGACGCCGAGCACACCCTGGCCCTGGTCGGAGCCTCCCGTGTCGCGCACTGGTACCCGTCGGTCCTGGAGGCTGCCACCGCCAACGGGTGGAGGCTCCTGTCCTTCACCAAGAGCGGCTGCCAGTTCAGCGCGGGCGTCCCCACCCGGGACGGTGAGCCCTTCCCCGAGTGCGAGGCGTGGAACGCCGAGGCCATGGAGGTTCTGGAACGGGAACGGCCCGACGCCGTCTTCACCTCCTCCACCAGGGCCAGCCCGGCCGGGGAGACGGTCCACGACGGGTTCGTGGAGCGCTGGCGGCAGCTCGACGCGCTGGGAATCGACGTGATCGGCGTGCGCGACCTCCCCCGACGCGACAGCGCGGGGGCCGAGTGCGTGGAGAGCCGCCCCCTGGAGGAGTGCGTCTCCCCGGCCGACTACAGCCAGGACGACACCGACCCGGCCTCGGTCGCGGACCTGCCCGGCAACGTCACGCTGGTCGACCTCACCGAGTACGTGTGCCCGGAGAGGCGGTGCGACGCCGTCATCGGGAACGTCCTGGTGTTCTGGGACCACTCCCACATGACCGCCACCTACTCCGCGACCCTGGGACCGGTGATGGGCGAGGCGCTGCGCGGTGCCACCGGGTGGTGAACCGACCCGCTCGGGAAGGGGAGGGATACGCGGAAACAAGGAATTGGTGATGGAAAGGTGAACAACGGGAGAATTGACCACCCTTCGGGTTTCGATTCGACTCACGCGCATCGCGTCATCGACGCGAAGGGTTAGTCTCGTCAAAGTTTGACCCCTTTGTCACCCCTCCCTTCGGAACGGTGTTCGGAACCGGCCGCTCCGTGTGGAGAAAACCGATTTCCCTCTGTGTCCCCCCTCGGTTCACCCTTGCGGTGCCGGGTCGCCAACTCCCGTGGAGGTACCCGCCCATGCGGTCGCTTCGCAGCCTTCTCCGTCCGCTCCTGGTCATCGGCGCGGTGGCCGGTGCCGCCGTTCTCGCGGTCCCCGTGGCCCTGGGGGCCCTCGGCCTGATCGGCTGGGTGGACGCGGCCGCCCTCGTGCTCCTCGGCGCGCTCGGCGGCGCGGTGTTCGTGCTGGCCCTCGGACTCCTCCTGCTGCGCCGCACCGTGAACCGCCTGGCCACATCGGTGTCCACGGTGATGGACACCCACAGCCGCAGGGTCGCCGAGACGCTGGGCCGCGACCGCCTGGAGGCCGCCCGCTCGATGGACGGGGTCAAGGAGAGGCTCACGCACCTGCGGGACCACTCCCTACCCAAGCTGACGCGCGAGGTCACCCACGCGATCACCGTGCAGGGGCGCAACGACTACGAGCAGCAGGTCGCCTGGACCGAGCTGCGCGAACACCTCGGCACTCCCACGTTCATGCCGCCCCTGCGCGGCTGGGCCGCCTCGCCCGACGTCATGCGCCTCCTGGTCCGCGAGATCGACCGGCGCCGCCCCGAACTCGTGGTCGAGTGCGGCAGCGGGTCCTCCAGTGTCTGGATCGGCTACGCGCTGCGGCGCGCCGGCGGCGGCAGGCTCGTCGCCGTCGAACACGACGCCCGCTACGCGGAGCTGAGCCGCGCCCTGGTGGCCTCGCACGGGCTGGAGGACGTGGTGGAGGTCCGCACCGCACCGCTCACCGAGTTCACCTCCGGGGGCGAGGAGCCCGAAGACGGGGCGGAAGGCGCGGGCGGGGGCCCCCGCCAGTGGTACGACACCTCCGTCCTCGCCGACCTGGAGGGCATCGGCCTGCTGTTCGTCGACGGACCGCCGGAGGCCACCGGGGCCCAGGCCCGCTACCCGGCCGTCCCCGCGCTGCTGCCGCACTGCTCCGAGGACGTCGTGATCATCCTGGACGACGCCTCCCGCACAGACGAGCGCGCGCTGGGGGACCGCTGGCTCGCCGAGAACCCCGCTCTGCGCCGCACGGAGGAGGCCGCGGAGAAGGGCGCGCACGTGTTCACCCGCTCCTGAGCCCCGCCGCCCCTCCCGGACACCTGCCCCACGTCCCCCGAACCGAGGTCGTCAGATGATCACCACCGCCCTCCGCGAGGCCCTGCGCGCCCGCGGGGACGAAACCGCCGTGCTGTGCCATACGGGCGCCGGCACCGCTGCCAGGCTGGCCGGGCTGCCGACACGCCCCTCCGACGTCGTCCTCGACCTGGACGCCCACCCCCTGGGTGCGGCGGTGGCCGACCACGGGGAGGTGGGCCTGGTCGCGGTCGTCGCCGCCACCACCACCGACCTGCACCGTGCCCTGACCACGGCCGTCCACCTGCCCAGGGCCGCCCACGTCCTGGTCGCGCTGGTCGCCGTCCCCGGGCACCAGGACCCGCCGCTTCCCGCCTCCCCGGGCATGGGGCAGTGGCGCGACCTGCAGGAGGTGCGGGTGCGCCGGGCCGACCGGCAGGGTTGGCTGTGCGAGCTGTTCTTCCCCAACGGGGTGGACACCGCCGAGGTCCTCGACGCGGTCCTGCACGGAACCCGGGGGCGCCGTCGAGGCCCCGCCGTCACCCCCCTGGCCGCGCTCTCCGGGCCGGAGGGCGCCCTGTGGAGGCCGGGTGACACCGGTGCGGCAGGTGTGCCCGCGACCGGCCCGGTCCCGCTGCGCCGCGTCACCCCCGTCGCCGACCTCGCACTGCGACTGGCCTCCGGAGGCGTGCACGCCTCCTGGGAGGACGATGTCGTTCCCGCGCTGGACCGCGTCACCACCGGCGCGGACGCCTGGAAGGACCTGGCCGGGGAACACGGACACGCCCTCCTGCGGGCGGTGCGCCCGGCCGGGGGGACCGACCCCGTGTCGGCGGTCGCCCCCGTGGACGAGCTCACCGTCAACCCCGTCGGCTTCACCAAGGCCGAGAAGGGCCCCCTCGCGGACCTCACCGCCCACGGCGACCGCGCGGTCGTCCGCGAGGGGAACAAGGACCTGGTCACCGTCGCGCCCGACGGCACCGTCACCGACGTGGACCTGACCCGCCTGCGCCATCTGCGCGGGGTCCGGGTGGACTGGTCCGGGCACACCGGCCCCTCGGCGGCGGTGCGTACCGTCGCCTCGCTGGCGGCCGGAGGGGTCCCCCTGCTCAGCGGCCCTGTGCCCGGGTGGGCCGCCGGACTGGGACGGACGCTCGCGGACCTCGTGGAAGGGGCCGCCGACTCCGACCTCACCGACCGGCTCCGCAGGGAGGAGTACAGCGTCCGGCTGCGCCGCGCCGCGCTGCGCACCCACGGCCTGCGCACCCGGTGGAGGTCGCTGGCCGTCGAGGCGGGCGTCCCCGTCCCGCCCGCACCCCGGATCTCGGTCGTCCTGTGCACCCGCCGCCCCGAGATGGTCGGGTTCGCGCTCGCCCAGATCGCCCGGCAGCGCGACGTGGACGTGGAGGTGGTGCTCACCCTGCACGGATTCCCCGCCGACCTGCCCGGGGTGGCCGCGGCGATCACCGAGGCGGCCGCGACCGGTCTGCGGATCGTCGTCCACGAGGCCGACGCGGGCCAGGTGTTCGGCTCGGTGCTCAACGACTCCGCCGCCCGCGCGTCGGGCGACCTGATCGCCAAGTGGGACGACGACGACTGGTACGGGCCCGACCACCTGGCGGACCTGGCCCTGGCCCGCGCCTACTCCGGCGCGGAGCTGGTCGGCACCGGACAGGACTTCGTCTACCTCCAGGAGGTGGACGTCACCGTGTGGCGCAGCCGCGAGTCGGAGACGGCCACCAGGTTCATCGCCGGGGGCACCATCCTCACCGACCGTGTGGTGCTGGAGGAGACGGGCGGCTTCCGCCCGCTGCCCCGGGCCATCGACACCCAGCTCCTCCTCGCCGTCACCCGGGGCGGCGGCCGTATCCATCGCACACACGGGCTGGGCTACGTGCTGCGCCGCACCGGCGGCGGACACACCTGGTCCGAGGACATGGCCTACTTCCTGCACAACTACGCCCGGCAGTGGGCCGGTTGGCGGCCCAGCTCCCTCCTTGAGGGCGAGCCCGCGGAGTTCGGCCGGTCCATCACCGAGTACACAGGGGGACAGCGTTGACCACCACAGAGACCGAACAGCAAGCCACCGTGGACGGCCACGGGTCCGCAACCGCGGCCGTGCTGCCCCGGGAGGACATCGACTTCACACGCCAGCCCCGCGTCCCGCGCAACGATCACGGCATCCTCCGGCCCCCCGCGTTGGGGGAGTGGACGCCGGTGTTGTCGGTGTCGGTGGTGGTTCCGGCGCACGGCCATCCCGA